>JBCCIH010000065.1 GCA_039028315.1 Thermodesulfobacteriota bacterium
CAAAGAATGTGAGACATTTGAGGATATATCAGGGCTTTGGAAAAAAAGACCCTACTTAGCCGTGGCGCTGGGAGTATTTATGTTCTCACTGGCCGGAATACCCCCGACAATAGGGTTTTTCGCTAAATACAGAATATTCTTGTCTGCAGTCCAAGCGGATTTTTACTGGCTTGCTGTACTTGGTATATTGGCCAGCGTTATTTCAGCATACTACTACTTAAGAGTGCTCGTATATGCATTTATGAAAGAAGATACGGCCAGCTTTCCGTCATTTAAGATTGCTTCATCAATAGTTTTAGTTGTGCTCTGCATCGGAACGCTTCTTCTTGGGATTTTTCCACTAGATTCCTGGAATCTTGCTCTAGAAGCTGCCGGATCAGTACTGGTTGCTTTTAGCGGACAGTAAAAAAACTAGTTGTATTAACCACTTATATCCGTAATATTTCTAATAACTAAAGCTAACAATTTTGAATACTTAAGCTAAATATTGTATAATTAGCTTTAACAATCCATGGCAAGAAAAAGTAATTCTAAAAAATCTTCCTCTGACAATCTTACTAGAGAGCTTATTGCAGCATTTTTATTCTCTCTTGGGATTTTTTCGGCCCTAAGCCTTATTTTTTACAGCTCAGGCACGGATCAAGACGTCCAGGGTGCTATGGGACAGATTGGTGATTTTATTGCTCAAATACTGGGCCAAGCATTTGGAGTATGTGCTTTTGTAGTCCCGGTAGTACTATTTTACTCATCCGTTGTTGTTTTCTTAAATAGAGCAGGCTCTGGTCTATATAGAAAAGCAATTTCATCCTTCATCTTCCTTTTGGCAATAATGACATTTCTTGGATTAGCCTTTGCCAATACAGACTTTCTGGGTTACAACCCATCAGGCGGGTGGATTGGAAGCTCGATAGCTACAATGCTAAGAGACAGTATTGCCGGAACAGTTGGGTCATATCTCATTGTAACTATTTTGTTTTTACTGAGTTTAATAATAATATCGAGTCTTACGCTAACAGAGTTAATTACTTCGACGGTAAAGTGGGCAATGTATATTTTTGAAAATGTATATGCAGGATCAAAGTATTTAGTACTTGAGGGAAACAAAATATTTTCCAACCTAAAAGAGAACTACTCAAAGTCCAAAGCCGAGTCAATTGAAGAGCCAATATTAGCTGAGGAAAACACATCAATAAATCTAAATGGGAAGCATAGCCCTGTCGACGAAATATTAAATGAAGAAATCATAAATTTAGAGGACGAGGTGGTAACAGATCGCCCCCAAGCTTTAATTGAATCAGATCCTGATCAACCTCAAATAGTAGTAGAAACGCCAAAGTTAGATGGACTTGAAGAGTTCTTCCCTAAAAAAGAAGTTCTACATAGCGATTATGTATTGCCGTCCACTGACCTGCTTGATCCTAAGTTGGAAACCAACGTTCAGATAGATAAAAACGCAGTATTTGATAAAGCAAAACTCATAGAAGATAAACTGGAAGATTTCGGCGTTAAGGGAAAGGTGACGGAGATAAGACCCGGTCCTGTAATCACTATGTTCGAGTACAAACCGGCACCTGGAATCAAGATAAATAAGATTGCTTCACTTGAAAATGATCTTGCTATGGGACTAAGCGCAGTAAGTATTAGAATAATCGCGCCAATTCCAGGTAAAGATGTTATCGGTATTGAAGTTCCAAACACAAAGCGCGAGTTAGTAGTATTAAGAGAAATGCTAGAAGATCCTGAGTTCTCTAAAAGCGAGTCTTTCTTGACTCTGGCGCTTGGTAAAGATATCGCCGGTCTTCCATTTTTTATGGATTTACGAAAAGCGCCTCATTTGATGATCGCCGGTACTACCGGGTCAGGAAAGAGTGTTCTATTAAATGCAATAATCACAAGCATGCTCTACAAGGCAAGCCCAAGAGAGCTTAAGTTCATTATGATCGACCCTAAAATGCTTGAGTTGTCAGTATATGAAGACATACCTCACCTTCTGCATCCTGTGGTTACCGAGCCTAAAAAGGCTTCAGCTGCTCTTAGGTGGGCTGTACATGAGATGGATGAGAGATACAGGATTTTATCTGAAGAAGGTGTTAGGGATATTGAGAGCTATAATAAAAGTCTTATGAAGCGGGATGATGAGGACAAGTGGGACAAGTTTTTGCCTTACATAGTAATAGTTTTAGATGAGCTTGCAGATCTTATGATGGTGTCAGGAAGTGAAATAAAAGAGTCTATAACAAGACTTTCTCAAAAAGCGCGTGCATCAGGAATTCACCTTATTGTTGCAACCCAAAGGCCATCGGCTGATGTGGTTGCCGGACTTATTAAAGCTAACTTCCCTGCTAGAATTTCCTTTTTGGTATTTTCAAAAATTGATTCAAGAATAATTTTAGATGCTGGAGGAGCAGAACGTCTTTTAGGAAAAGGAGATATGCTTTTCTTAGAGCCCGGCACCTCTAACCTCATGAGGCTCCAGGGAGCTCTTATATCAGATGAAGAGAGAGAGGGCATTACGGAATATATTAAATCTCAAGGCAGGCCTGAATATAACGAGGAGATCACACACGTTGAAGAGCAGGACGGTGGGGAGGATCTTGATGATGAGAAGGACGAGCTATACCAGCAGGCGCTTAGAACCATAGCAGAAACTGGTCAAGCATCTATATCAATGCTCCAGCGAAGACTAAAGATTGGTTACAATAGAGCTGCGAGAATTGTGGAGATTATGGAAAAAGAGGGGGTTGTCGGACCCCAAGAAGTTGCGGGCAAGCCAAGGGAAGTATTTATAGATCTAAGTCAGTTTGAAGAGAGGCAATAATGGTCAAAATAATATTACCTATTTTTATGTTTCTGTT
Source organism: Thermodesulfobacteriota bacterium (assembly GCA_039028315.1). NCBI lineage: Bacteria > Pseudomonadati > Thermodesulfobacteriota > Thermodesulfobacteriota bacterium. The sequence goes on from JBCCIH010000065.1 coordinate 2,856, forward strand.
TGCACTAAGCATGCAGGCACATGCTGAAGATCTAGATTCTGTTTTGAATAAAGTTCAAAAAAAGTATGATCAGATAAACAGCTTTCATGCTGTGTTTATTCAAGAGTCGGAGGTAAAAGCACTAGATAAAGTTCAAACAGCCCAAGGAGAGGTCTGGTTTAAAAAGCCGGGTAAGATGAGATGGAACTACAACACTCCTAACATGGACCAAATAGTCTCTGATGGAAAGACCCTGTGGTTTTATGACGAAGAAGAAAAGCAAGTCATAGAAACTCCACTTAACCAAGTCTCTGAGACTGAGTCTACGACAACACTTCTTTCTGGTCTAGGTAATCTGCAAGAGCTTTTTAAAGCAAGTTTCTCAACTTCTGAAAATCTAGATGCAAACGGTAGTTATTTGCTTGACCTTGTTCCGAAAAATGATGAAGAATACAATAAAGTTACTATATCAGTAGGCAAGCAAGATATGATGGTAAATACTATTTATCTCTACGATGCTTTTGGGAATCTGACAACAATGAAGCTCGAAGATGTAAAGTTAGATAGCGATGTGTCTGATTCACTATTTGTATTTAAAGCGCCTGAGGGCACTGAAGTAGTAAAGCCCCCGTCACTTCAATAATCACTGTTAGTTTTGAGATTTATAATTAGCGGTCAATTTCGCCAAGAACGATGTCCAAACTTCCAATGGCTGCAATCACATCTGCAACTAAACTGCCTTCGACCATTTTAGATAGTGCCTGCATGTTAACGAATGAAGGTCCGCGCACTCTCATTCTATATGGCTTTCCTGTGCCGTCGCTTATTAGATAGTAAGAAAGCTCACCTTTGGGGTTTTCTACAGCATGCTGTACTTCACCTGCAGGCGGTTTAAAGCCTTCGTAGACAATAACGAAATGTCTGATAAGTGATTCCATTTTTGTGTAGGTAAGTTCTTTCTCTGGTAGAACAATATCTGGAAGATCGGCAATATAGGGACCGTCGGGCAGATTATCAAGCGCTTGCTCTATAATTTTTAGGCTCTGGCGCATTTCCTCAAATCGGCATATAAACCTTGAGTATGCATCTCCTTCATTTGCGATCGGGACTTCAAAATCATAGTTCTCATATCCAAGATAAGGATTTGCCTTTCTTACGTCATAAGGAACGCCGCTTCCTCTAAGAGCAGGGCCTGTTAGACCCAAGTCGACTGCGTCCTCAGCACTAATAACAGCAACATTTTTTGTTCTTTCAATCCAGATTTTATTTCTAGTTAAGAGGTTGTCTACCTCTTTCATAGTTTTTGGAAACTCTTTTAGGAAATTTCTTACAACCTCTTCAAAATTATCCGGAAGATCCAAAGGAAGCCCGCCCACCCTTGGATAAGACGTCGTTAGCCTTGCGCCGCATACTGTTTCTAAAATTTCATAGATTCTCTCTCTTTCCTTAAAGCAGTATAGAAAAGCACTCATTGCTCCAAGATCAAGGGCGTTAGTTCCGATTCCTACTAGGTGAGATTCAATTCTGCCGAGTTCAAAAAGTATTACCTCGGCAACTTTTGCGCGCTCAGGAATCTCATCCTCAATACCAAGTAGCTTTTCAACTGTAAGTATGTAGCCGATGTTGTTGCATATTGATGCAATATAGTCCATTCGGTCTGTGTAAGGTAGACACTGCTGATAAGTAATGTGCTCGCAAAGCTTCTCGATTCCTCTGTGAAGATAACCAATATAAGGTACGGCCTTAACGACCATCTCGCCGTCTAAATGCAGTACTACTCTTAAAACTCCGTGGGTCGCCGGGTGCTGCGGTCCCATATTGAGCATCATCGTCTCAGTACGGGTGCCGTCATCATTAACTACAAACGGCTCTTCGCTTATGAATTCAATCCTTTCCATTATTAGTTGCCTTCTTCAACAGCTTTTTCAAAAGATTTTTTGGACGGTTCCCTGTTTCTGACATCAAAGTCTTTTCTAAGTGGGAAGGGTCCATAATCTTCAGGCAAAAGAATTCTTCTAAGATCTGGGTGCCCTATGAATTCAATACCGAACATATCGTATACTTCTCTTTCTAGCCAATCAGCACTACCCCAAACAGAAACTACAGAATCTATCTTGGCTTCATCTGAGTTTAGCTCTGCTTTAAGCCGCATTCGTATGTTTTCTTCATAATCAGGGCCAAATCTGTGTACATGATACACAACTTCGTAACGAGGTGATTTTACTTCCAAGTAGTCGACTGCTGTAAGGTCGGCTAAAAACGAGAAATCCAAATTTTCTTTCAAATAATTACAAATATTTGCGATTTGATTGCTGCTGACTAATAAAGTAGTTTCCCCTCTATACTCTTTTGTATCCAAAATGTCTTTAGGAAACTCGTTTTTTAGTAAACTGACCGCCTGCTCAATATCAAAACTCATACTACAGGCGCCCCTTTCATCTCAATTTTCTTTTGTATCTTCATTACTGCATCAATTAATGCTTCTGGTCTTGGAGGGCAGCCGCCGACATATACATCAACAGGCAAAAACTCATCTATGCCTTGTACAACTGCATAGCTATCAAATGGTCCTCCTCCGCAAGTACAAGAACCCATTGCGATAACCCACTTTGGCTCTGGCATCTGGTCATATATTCTTCTGCACACAGAGGCCATCTTATAAGTAATAGTGCCTGACACAATCATTAGATCGGCTTGTCTGGGTGAGAATCTGGCAACCTCAGCGCCAAAACGAGATAGATCGTATCTTGACGCAAACACTCCCATCATTTCAATAGCGCAGCAAGCCGTGCCAAAAGGCATAGGCCATAGGCTATTTTTTCTGCCCCAATTGGCAAAAGCTTCAATTGTTGTTGTTAAAAAACCCTCTCCGCCCAAGAGCGGATCTGAATTTACTCCCAATCTAATGCTCCTTTTTTAATTACATAAAAATATCCTGCCATGATAACTATGAGAAAAATTATTACTTCTACAAAAGCCAGCATCCCTAGATCTTTATATACACTCGCCCAGGCAAATAGAAATACAGCTTCCACGTCAAAGAGTATAAATAATGCCCCAACAAGGTAGTACTTTATTGAGAACTTTCCTCTTGTATCGCCGGTTGCAGTCATCCCGGATTCGTATGGTGCAAGCTTTCCCTTAGCCTCTTTCTTAGGACCCAATTGAGAAGAGAGCCCAATCATTATGCAAGCAAGACCAATTGCGAATATTAGTATTAGTAGAATTGGTATATACTCGTAAAGCACAGCATTATGTTATGTGGAATGGAAAAATTGTCAAGGTTATAAAGAGCTCAAAATAGACTTATTTTTTCTCAAACTATCAGATGAATTTATATGTTAGAATTAAAGAAAAACTCAGCGGGGGTATATCATATGTTCAAAGTTCTCTTATCGTTGTTAATTGTATTGATTTTCTCTATCAGCAGTTATGCAGATGTAATATTCGAGATTGATCAGAAGCAAATAAATCCGGAGGCGACCCACAAAACCAAAGGTATGGTAAAGGGAAAAAATTTCAAGATGGATTTTTATGAGAACGGGGAAAAATTGGACGGTTCTATGATATATAGAGGCGATACTAAAGAGATGATCATGGTCAGTCACCAGGATAAATCTTATGTAGTTTTGGATGAAGCTACACTAAAAGAGCTTGCCGGGGTCATGTCTCAAGCTATGGCAGAGTTTGAACAGGCCATGAAGGATGCAACTCCAGAGGAAAGAGCTATGATGGAGCAGGCTTTGAAAGGCAGAATGCCTGGTATGGGAGATAGCGAAGTGGTTGAGCCTATAATAAAAAAGGCAGGTTCTTCAAAAGTAAACTCTTACAGCTGCACTTTATATGACGTCTATAAAGGGGATGAAAAAACAAGCCAACACTGCGTTGCCCCTTGGGCAAGTATAGAGGGCGGAGCGGAAATGAAAACTGTAATGCTTGAGATGGCAAATTTTATGGATGAGATGGCTAAATCATTCTCCAAAAGCAAAGGTTTTATGGGCAAGCAGATGCAGTTTGAAAATAATGTCTTCGCTCAGCTAAGAAAGATGGATGGTTTTCCGGTACAGACAATTGATTATGATAATGGACAAGTAGACAGCGAATCACAACTAGCGTCCACAAAAAAAACAGCTGTAAATGCAGCAGACCTTGAGCCGCCCGCTGGTTACACAAGACAGAACATGGGTCTTTAACAATGAAAATCTAAGGGAGTGGAGAAATGAGATCACACAAATATATATACCAATTCACTGCGGTAGTTTTTATGCTTACACTTTTTTTTGGCTACAATGAAATAGCACAGGCAGGCAAAACAGTGTGCGATTTTCAGCATAGAGAATGTTTTACAGAGGCCGGGTTTCCAGCTTGTTATAAAAAGATAGATATAGAAAAATACTATCAGTTTGTAGGTGAGAACCAGTTAGAGTTGGCGGAACAGATAATAGATGATGATAAAAAATGTATTAAATTGTCTGGAAATGAAAAGGCTTTTTTACAGGATAAGGGCGGAGGCTATGTAAAGTTTGGGATTAGAGGTCAGAACGTCACTTTTTGGGCTAAAAGGGACGCTCTTTTTGCTAGATAGCCCTGGGAACTGTTAGTTGAAAGTAAGACTGAACAAATTTCTCTCTATGTGCGGAGTGGCTTCAAGAAGAAATGCCGATGAGCTAATAAAAGCAGGCGCGGTGAGCATAAATGGTCAGGTGGAGAAGAACTTAGGCTCTACGGTTTCCCCTGATAATGATATTGTTCAAGTCAGAGGGGTTGTGGTCAAGCCTGAAAAAAACAGATATATCATCTTAAATAAACCCAAACTATTTATCACAGCACTTGGCGATGGCCAAGATGAGAAAAAGACAGTTGAGCAATTACTTGCAGATATTCCTCAGAGAGTCTATCCGGTAGGAAGGCTCGATTACGATGTTGAGGGTCTTATTGTTTGCACTAATGACGGCGATCTAGCCAACAAAATCCTTCACCCAAGTTTTGAATTAAAAAAGACATATATAGCTATAGTTAAAGGAAATATATCCGGTCCAAAAGTGCAAAGAATGTCAGAAGGAGTAGAGCTCGATGACGGTTTTGCTCATCCTGATTCAATAGAGCTGATAACTAGTGATAATAGCACGAGCACGGTAGAGATCTCATTTCATGAGGGAAGAAACCATCTTGTCAAAAGGTTTTTTGCAGAGTTCTCACACCCCGTAAAACAGTTAAAAAGAGTAGCTGTTGGTCCACTTGAACTGGGCAATTTAAAAAAGGGAAAGTGGAGAGACTTAAACGACAATGAGCTAATGAAATTACGAAGAGCCCTTGAGCCAGGGCATTGAGGTACTCTTTTACCAGCTAGCCTTAATATGTTAGGTTCTTTATTAGCTTATAAATAAATCCGGATTTAATAATTCTTCGTTCCAAAGGTAAAATCATTTATGTTCATAACTTTTGAAGGCATTGAAGGTAGCGGAAAGAGTACTCAAGCTAAGCTACTAGCAGAGCATCTGACTCAGATCGGGCACAAAGTTACACTAACTAGAGAACCCGGGTGGGGAGAACTCGGAGAACTAATTAGGCAAGTTATATTAGATAATAGGGATTTGGAGCTTGACGCGTTTTCTGAACTATGTCTTTTTTGCGCAGACAGAGCACAGCATGTAAGAGACTTCATCAGACCTAAATTAATTTCAGGCGAGATTGTAATATGTGACCGCTATTTTGATTCAACTGTTGTATACCAAGGATACGGCAGAAAACTGGATAAGAGGCTTGTAAGTAGGATTGCAACAGCTTCAACGCTTGATCTAATCCCTGACATTACCTTCTTGTTAAATCTGCCTGTTATTAAAGGCCTATCTAGGCTAGAAACTAGAGGCGATACCACAAAGATGGACGAGGAACCAGTCGAATTTCATGAAATGATCAGACAGGGCTATATGCTAATAGCTAAGCGCGAGCCTAATAGGATCAAGAAGATTAATGGGGACAGGCAGATGTTAGATATACACGCTGAAATCAGAAACACCCTTGCGGAGATAATCACTTAAGAGCTAAATATGTTTAATAACAAAATTATTGGCCACGATTTTCAAAAAAATATACTTCTCAGAGCTGCCCGGGATAATATGGTCTCACATTCTTATATATTCTCCGGTCAGGATGGCATTGGTAAAAAACTGATAGCACTTGAATTTGCAAAGCTGATCAACTGCACTTCAGATAATGAAATTCAAGCCGATGCTCCCAGGACAAACTTATGTGAATGCGGACCATGCAGCAAAGTAGAAAAAGGAATTCATCCGGATGTTATTTATGTTGAGTATGAAGGAGTTAAGAGTATAAAAGTCGAGCAGATCAGAGAAGGAGTTGAGGAGAAGCTATACCTTAAATCCTTTGAGGGTAAGTATAAAGTTGTAATAGTTGATGAGGCACACAGAATGAGCAGCGGGGCCCAAAATGCTTTTTTAAAAACACTAGAAGAGCCTCCCCCTAATTCGGTTATAATTCTAATAACATCGTCTCCGGACAAGCTGCTTCCAACAATACGCTCTAGATGTCAGCTCGTTAGGTTTAATTCACTGCCCCAAGAGCGTATTTTTCAGATACTTGAAGAACGTAGTGATTTAGCCACAGAGCAAGCGCTTATTAGCTCTAAACTTTCTAAAGGCAGCCTCGGAAAGGCCCTTAATATGGACTCTGATTTGTTAGAATGGCGAAAGGAGCTTGTTCAGTTTCTAATAAATCTTAAGCCTAATTCCGCAATGAGAATAATTGGTTTAGCTGAATACATGCCGCTTGGCTCTAGTGCTGAGGATATGGAAAAATTAGAGCAGACATTCGAATTTATATCACTTTGGCTCAGGGATCTTATGTTAATTAAAACTGGTTCGGAGGAAAGTCTTATCACAAACATAGATTTGATACAAGAAAGCGCTGAGATAGCTCAAAGCTTAGAGCTCAGGATTATATCAGAGAGAATGAGCGCGGTTGAGAGAACTTGGAATGATATATACAACCTTAATGCAAACAAACAGCTTTCGTTTGAAAATCTTTTTATTAAACTCGCAAGTTAGGGTATTATCTAAGCTCTTTAATCTTAAAAATATGTTTAGGAAATTTTGTGGAGATTAATTTTTATGTCTAAATCCTTTTATGTCACCACCCCTATCTATTATGTAAATGACGTGCCTCACATTGGACATGCATACACTACAATTGCAGCGGATGTTATTGCGCGCTTTAACAGGCTCAAAGGTAATCAAGTATTTTTTCTCACTGGTACAGACGAGCATGGTCAGAAAATAGAAAGAACAGCAGAGGCAAATGGCGAGAAGCCAATTGAGCTCGCAAACAGGGTAGTTACAAGATTTCAGGATCTCTCGGGAGCATTAAACATAACAAATAATGACTTTATCCGTACTACAGAAGATCGGCACAGAATTTCAGTAGAAGAAATATTTAAAAGAGTGGAGGCGGCTGGAGATATCTACCTTAGTGAATATGAGGGCTGGTATGACGTGAGGGAAGAGGCATTTATCACTGAGACCCAGCTTGAGGAAATCCAAAACCTTCCTGAAGACAAAAGGCCTGTGATCGAAAAAGTAAAAGAGGAAAGCTACTTTTTTAAACTTTCGGAATATCAAGAGCCTCTATTGGAGTACTATAAAAAAAATCCTGATTTTGTTCAGCCGAGTTACAGATTAAACGAGGTTGCCCGTTTTGTGGAGGGTGGGCTCAGGGACCTTAGCATTAGTAGAACCACATTTAGTTGGGGCATACCGGTTCCGGGTAATCCTAAACATGTAATCTATGTTTGGTTTGATGCTCTAACCAATTATATAACTGGTGTTGGATTCCCATCTAACATGGAAATGTTCGAGCAGAACTGGCCAGCAGATGTGCATTTAGTAGGAAAAGACATCCTAAGGTTTCACGCTGTATACTGGCCAGCGTTTTTAATGTCTGCGGGTCTTCCACTACCCAAATCGGTATTTGCACACGGATGGTGGACAGTGGAGGGCGAGAAAATGTCAAAGTCGCTTGGGAATGTAGTTGATCCATACCAGGTAGTTGAAGAGTTCGGAGCGGATGTGTTTAGATATTTTCTCCTAAGAGAGATTCCCTTTGGACAGGATGGGGATTTTTCTAAGAGCGCAATTGTAGCAAGAGTAAACGGTGAGCTAGCAAATGGTCTAGGCAATTTGGTAAGTAGGACGCTTGGAATGATAGAGAAATATTTCGATGCAAATGTCCC
>JBCCIH010000066.1 GCA_039028315.1 Thermodesulfobacteriota bacterium
GCCCAGTCTCATTGTGCCGCCCATATCGTTTATTTCTCTTTGGTGATCCATTAGATCAATTACTGGGCTTACCACATCTTCTGAAAATTCAATTGAGTGAGCATCTTTGATGCCGCATATATGTCTGGCAAATTCTACAACGGCCATCTGCATTCCTAGGCAGATACCGAAAAAAGGAACTTTTTGTTCTCTAGCAAATCTTATAGCTTCTATTTTCCCTTCAAATCCTCGTTTACCAAAACCGCCAGGGACCAAGATACCGTGGACATCCTCTAAAAGTGTTTCGACTCCTTGGGATTCAATATCTTCAGAGTCTACATACTTAATCTCGACCTTGGAATCATTAGCCAAACCTCCGTGGTCTAGCGCTTCATGAAGACTTTTGTAGGAGTCTTGCAAGCTTACATATTTCCCCACTACTCCAATAGTAACGTCTGATTGTGGGTTTTTAAATCTCTGTGCAATATCAACCCACTTGGATATATCAGGTTTTTTGGTCCACATATTTAAATAATCAATAATAATCTGGTCCAATTTTTCTTGATGAAGATATATAGGTACTTCGTAAATAGTGCTGACGTCTATAGCTGTAATAACAGCCTCATTGTTTACATTGCAAAATAAGGCAATTTTATCTTTTATGTCTTGTGGCAGATGTCTTTCTGTTCTACAAAGTAATATGTCTGGCTGGATACCAATTTGCAGTAGCTCCTTTACGCTATGCTGAGTTGGCTTAGATTTAAGCTCTCCTGCAGCTGCTAGATATGGAACATATGTGAGATGTACAAAAAGAGTATTTTCTTTTCCAAGATCGCCTCTGAGTTGTCTAACTGCTTCTAGAAATGGAAGACTCTCAATATCTCCTACAGTTCCACCTATTTCTACTATTACAACGTCGTTATCATCAGCAACATCAAGTACTCGCTGTTTTATCTCATCAGTAATATGAGGTATCACTTGCACTGTTTTACCAAGATACTGTCCTTCTCTTTCCTTAGAAATTACAGAGTTATATATACGTCCGCTTGTAAAGTTGTTTTTCTGAGAAAGATTTGAATGAGTAAAGCGTTGGTAATGGCCCAAGTCCAAGTCAGTTTCAGCCCCGTCATCAGTTACATATACCTCACCGTGCTGGAGCGGGTTCATTGTGCCTGGATCAACATTAATATAAGGGTCTAATTTTTGAAGGGATACCTTGAGGCCCCTGCTTTCAAGAAGTGCACCAACCGATGCGGCAGCTAGCCCTTTGCCTAAGGACGACATAACACCACCGGTTACAAATATAAACTTAGTCTTCTCCAATTAACAAAAACCTCAGAAATTACTTGAATTGTAAGGCGGGACCGTGTTGGTCTTTATTAATATATTCAAAACCATTCGATCTGGCAATACTATTTGGCGTATTTTTTTCAGAAATAGAAAATTTTTTGTAAAATTCTACTTAGAACGCAGTATTTCTCTTAATTTGAACAATGCTTTTGCCCGGTGACTTATCTGATTTTTGAGCTCAGAGTCAATTTCAGCCATAGTTTTATTAAGATTAGGCAAATAAAATATAGGATCATAACCAAAACCGCCTTCGCCTCTTATATGGTCTAAAATCTGCCCTTCGCAAAATCCTTCAACTGTGAGTTCATCTCCTTTAGGATCAACTAGCGCCAGGACACAAACAAATCTTGCGTCTCTAACAGGATTATCACCTAATTCGATTAAAACCTTCTCTATATTAGACTTATCATTGGCACCTTCACCTGAATACCTGGCAGAGTACACACCCGGACGGCCTTCTAAGGCATCTACCTCAAGTCCAGAGTCATCTGCTAGAGTTAATTTTCCAGAGTACGCGGCTATCTCTCTAGCTTTTTTAAGCGCATTATCTTTAAATGTCTGACCGTCTTCTATCACTTCTGGAGGGTTTCCTATATCAGAAAGAGACAATACAGTTTCAAATACTCCTTGTAGTAGTTTAGAGAACTCTCTGACTTTACCCTTATTCGTGGTTGCGAGTACGACTTCTTTGATCATAGTTCTATTTTGTCAGTGCTTCTTTTTGCTTTTTGATAAGCTGTTTTATGCCTTTCTCTGCCAGTTTTACCATATCTGTTAGTCTGTTTTTACTAAAGGGTTTCTCTTCAGCGGTACCTTGAACCTCTACTAAGAGGCCAGATCCTGTCATTGCGATATTCATATCTACTTCGGCTGATGAATCCATTTCATAATCTAAATCTAAAACAGTTTTTCCATCAACAATTCCAACGCTAACAGCCGCTATATAATCAATTAAAGGGTTTTCTTTAACAAGCCCCTTTTTGACTAGGTAATTACAAGCATCAGCTAAGGCTACAAACCCTCCTGTAATAGAAGCGGTTCTAGTACCTCCGTCAGCCTGCATTACATCACAATCTATTGTTATTGATCTCTCACCTAACTTATCAAAGTCGATAACAGCTCTTAGAACGCGTCCAATGATTCTTTGTATCTCATGAGACCGTCCTCCTATTTTGCCTCTGACTCCATCGCGCCTAATGCGCTCTTGCGTGGAGCGGGGCAGCATCGCATACTCTGTAGTTACCCATCCGGTTCCAGTATCGCGCAAGAAAGGTGGAACGCTTTCTTCAACTGTTGCTGTGCATATTACCTTTGTTTCACCCATTTCTATTAGAGCTGAACCTTCAGCATTTTTCATAAATCCGCGTGTGATTTTTACAGGCCTCATTTGGTCTGACTTTCTTTTTCTAGCCATTTGTTATCCTCATTTTTTCTTTTAGTTGGGAAATAATACCATAGTTACAATAAATAACTTTAACTCATGTTGTTTTTAGCATTTCTGAGTTATAATGGGGTTAATTACGTAGGAGGGACTTTATCTTGCTCACTGCTGGAATGCAGACTCAAAAAACTGATTTACACCCACTTCTCCCTCTTTATATGCTGATATTGATTGCATTTGCCGGCTACGGGCTTATGGTGTCAATTTTTATTCCTATGCTGATGCATGATGTAGGTGGTTTTTTTGATAAGTCTGTATCAACATCTACAAGAGCAATATACGGAGGAATATTGCTTGCGCTTTATCCATTAGGACAGTTTCTGGGCGCTCCTGTAATTGGGACTTTTGCTGATAAATTTGGCAGAAAGCGCATCCTGACGATATCTCTTGTTTTTACAATTTTTTTCTATCTAGTAATTGCATATTCAATTGATATAAAAGTTCTATGGCTGCTTTTTGCAGCTTGTTTTTTAGCTGGGCTTACTGAGTCTAATGTGGCAATTTGCCAAAGCGCCATCGCAGATGTTAGCACTGAGGCGGATAGAGGCAGGTTGTTCTCATATCTATACACATTCATGAGCCTTGGATACTTTGTGGGTCCATTGGCAGGAGGACAAATAGCAGTGCATTATGGTCTTTCTAAGCCATTTTGGATTTCCGCGATTTTGCTAGTATTTATATATTTATGGATTTGGATAAGTTTTCATGACTCATTTGTGCCAGATAAAGATAAGGTAATCAGCTATTTTAAAACCTTTACAAATCTCGGAACGGTGTTTACCGATCTTCCAATAAGACGTGTTTATCTGATAAATTTCCTGATCTACCTGGGAATATTTGGATTGGCCCGAATAATACAAATTTATATTGTAGACGAGTGGAACTGGGGAATCGATAAAATAACCCTCTACTACGCAATTCTCTCAGGTATGTGTGCTGTATCTAACATGATATTTTTTGCGCCATTATCTAAACGCTTTAGTTTAAAAACTATTACCACATGGTCTGGTATTATAGGTGGATTAATGGTGTTGGTTATCGTGATACCAAAATCAGACTACTCAATTTGGTACACCTCAATTCCAGCTTTCTTTATTTTGATGTGGACAGTCTCTGCTTGCGGCGCTTATCTATCAAACTTAGTAAGCGGGGATAGACAGGGCCGTGTACTTGGGAATAACCTAGCTCTTCAAGTCGGCGCAGAAGCCATTGGAGCTGCGGCCGGAGGACTCTTGGCAGCACTATTTATACCGCTACCTATACTGGTCTATGGTATTGTGACAATATTCGGCGCACTGATACTTATTACCTATAAAGAGCATAAAAAGCCTGAGGAACCTGCCGATGGTCAAGGAGAATAGATAATGCTTTCTGCAGGAATGCAGCCTCAAAAAACTGATATTCATCCCATATTGCCCCTATATATGGTCATTGCTACTGCCTTTGCCGGCTATGGACTTATGGTAGCAATCTTTATTCCTATGCTAATTCATGACACCGGCTTTTTTGATAAGTCCGTTACTAATTCTACCAGAGCAATATACGGCGGAATATTGGTAGCTCTATATCCACTTGGACAATTTATAGGATCTCCTGTTATTGGCTCTTTAGCAGATAAATTCGGTCGCAAAAGAGTGCTCACCATATCTCTTATCTTCACAATCTTTTTCTACGTTGTTATTGCTTATGCGATTGATATAAGAATGCTCTGGCTACTAATGGGAGCATGCTTTTTGGCTGGGCTAACTGAATCAAATGTAGCAATATGCCAGAGTTCCATAGCTGATATCAGTACACAAGAAGACAGAGGGAGACTATTTTCCTACCTGTATTCGTTTATGAGTCTTGGCTATTTTATAGGCCCTCTCGCTGGAGGTCAGATAGCTGTTCACTATGGTCTTTCAACTCCATTTTGGATAGTAATAGGCTTATTAGTATTAGTTTATATTTGGGTGTGGATTAGTTTTCATGACCCGTATATACCTGACAAAGATAAAGTAATAAGCTATTTCAAAACATTTACGAACCTGGGAACAGTATTTACAGATCTTCCTATAAGAAGAGTGTATCTCGTTAATTTTCTAATTTACTTCGGTCTTTTTGGTATAGCACGAACTATTACAATCTACGTAGTGGACGAATGGAATTTTAGTCTTGATAAAGTAACTCTCTACTACGCCATTGCTTCAGCTGCCTGTGGAATATCTAACCTCTTCTTTTTTGCACCTCTTGCTAAGAGATTTAGCCTTAGGTCCATTGCCATATGGTCTGGTTTAGTTGGCGGTATAATGCTGATCATCGTTGTTATTCCTCAAGCAGAATACACAATCTGGTTTACCTCTATCCCAGCGTTTTTTATCTTGATGTGGGCTATTTCTGCTTGTGGAGCCTACATATCAACCTTAGTCGGCTCTGAGCGCCAGGGAAGAGTTTTAGGCAATAACCTTGCTCTCCAGGTAGGTGCAGAGTCAATCGGCGCAGCTCTTGGTGGATTTCTAGCAGCTATATTTGTGCCGCTATCAGTGGTGACTTACGGAGTCGCTATCATCATAGGATCTTTAATTCTAATAACATACAAAACACCGAGCAAAGATAAAATAACTTAAAAATTAAAATCATAAATCTATGCTCGTCTTTCTGTCGTATTTTCTTATACTAATACGTAGTAGAAGCTTTTTTTGTTTTTATGCAACTAATCTAAAGAAACTACATAGGGTTGGTATATAAATAATAATGATAAATAAAGTTGTCCTAATAACCGGCGCGTCTTCTGGTTTTGGTCTTGAGACTGCTAAACATCTTTCTAATATTGGATACAGAGTTTACGGTACTTCTAGAGATAAGAGTCTTAAGGATATTAATTTTGAATTAATACAGCTTGATGTAACATCTGAGGAGTCTATTAATTCATGCATTGAATATGTTTTAGAAAGAGAAAATAGGGTCGATGTTCTTATTAATAACGCCGGCTACATCCTATCAGGATTTATTGAAGAGACACAGATTGATGAAGCTAAAGCAGTCATGGAGACTAATTTTTATGGCGCGGTACGTATGACTAAAAAAGTGCTTGCTATTATGAGGCAGCAGGGCTCTGGGCAGATAATCAATATAAGCTCATCAGCAGGACTATTGGCTGTACCCAACTTGGGTTTTTATTCGGCTAGCAAATTTGCTTTGGAGGGTTTTAGTGAGACGCTTAAATACGAAGTAGAAAAATTCAACATAAGAGTTTCAATAATTGAGCCTGCAATATTCAAAACTAACATCGGCAGATCTAAAGCCATGGCTAAGAATAAGATTAAAGAATATGATTCAATGAGAAGATCGGTAAAGATGGCGCTTAAAAGAGGCTATGATAATGGCGGAGATCCACTAAAAATGGCTCTCTTGGTAGCTTCAATTATAAAAGAAAAGCATCCTAAACTTAGATATAGAATTGGCCCAAATTCTTTATTGGTTAATTGTCTTAAATGGTTTCTTCCCGAAACCATAAACTCCTGGGCGCTTAAGAAATATTACAATCTCTAATTCAATTATAGTGAAAAATCTTTTTTAACTCTCTTTCAAAGAAATTCAAACATATTTGGATTTTTTCGCTATTTAAGAATTCTTTATGCGTAATTAACCAAATTGGTGAGCCGAATTTTGAATCGGGATCGCTTAGTTCTACCAATGAATCATCTACATTGTTATATACACATGGCAAAAGACCTATTCCAAGTCCGGCTTTGACACTTGAATATATACTCTCCATAGAATTTGCCTTAAGAGCGATGTTCTCATCAGATATTTTAGTTCTCAGCCATTTGGTAGATTTTATATTCTCAATTTTTTCACTTCCTAAAATGAACATGTTGTCTTTATAAAAGTTAGAATTGTCCATATTCGGCCTTGTTTTCATATAGTCTTTTGATGCGTACAATGCCCATGTCCCCTTTCCGATTTTAAGCGCATGCTCATGAGGTTCTACTCTTTCCGTTGAGCGTATAGCTAAATCAGCCTCTCTTTTATATATATCAAAGAATTCCTCGGCTACTGTGATCTCAAGCTTTAGCATGGGATATTGCTTTGTGAATTTCACGACTAGATCTGGCAATACAACATTGGCGATAACATTTGTTGTAGTGAGGTTTACAGAACCAAAAATGTCTGAAAGGTCATCTTCTAATATCTTGTCAATTTTTTTTATCTCATTAGTTAGTGTTTCTGAATGAGATGCTAGGGCTTCACCTAAAGAAGTTAGTACATATCCTTGCCCGAGTCTCTTAAGTAGTCTTTTGCCGGTTTTTCTCTCTAGCCTCAAAAGTCGTCTATGAACAGTAGTCTGGTCTATATCCAGCTCTCTAGCTGCTTTTGAAAGGTTTAGAGTTTTAGACACTTCTAAGAAAACCTTAAGGTCATCCCAGTTATACATTGAAACCTCCATATATCTGCAATTATGCAGTATTAACTCTGCAAACAAACTGATTGACTCGCATATATGCAGATAATAACATAGTACCAAAAGGTTTGTAAAAATCTACAAATACATTTTGGAGGTGAGTTATGAGAACTTTAGGTATTTCATTTATACTAGTTTTTGTGGTGGCTTTAGCATTTCCTGTTAAATCTTTATTGGCAGAAGATAACCTTCCTGCTCCGCAATTAGTTACAAACGCTTGGATGTATATAGTAGGATATGAAGCAGATCCTGAGGCTATAAAAGAGTTATTGCCTAAAGGATTGGAGCCCCATCCTAATAACCGTGTAGTTCTTAACATGTATACAGTTCCGGATGGAACAAATACATCAGGATTTGGTGCTTATACTCTGACCTATGTGACTATTGAAGTTAAAGATCATGATTCTTATACCAAAGATGCTCCTCAAGGATTTCCGGGAAGATATTTTGCATATTACTACAATAGTTCTCCTGTAATGAGAAAATTCACTAAGGCAGCAGGAATTCCGGCACAATCTGGATTTACAACTACTACAGTAAAAGATGGAAAACTTACTGCTACTCTTGATGTGGGTGGAAAACCTTTTATTGTCTCGACAGCAGATGTCGGGAGCGATTTTGAAGGCGTTGTGGGAGGACATCTAAATTATTTCGGGTTATTAGATCTTGGACAAAAACAGCAGGTTGTAAAATATCCCATCCCTTGGGTCGGATATCCTGTTAAGACTGAAAATCCAACTGTCACTTTTAAGATGCCACAAGACAATCCTCTTTATAAATTAAAACCAAAGAAAGTGGATTGGGCAGTGTGGATAAAAGGAAGTTTCGTATACCCGCAGTATCAAGTTATACATGAGTCCAGTAAGACTGCTAAGAAATAAACTTTAGGTTACCGGCTCCTTAATGGGGCCGGTATTCAATTCTCTATATGTATATTGTCAATAAATTAGTTTTTCACTTTTCAGTGATGATAAAAGTACCCCTGCCCAATAGTAGTTCTTCATCATTGTTGTAAATCCCTCCTTCACTAACAACAATATATCCATGCAATCTAGGTTTTGGAATTATTGTTCTCACAACCCATTTAATAGTCAGTTCTATATTGGGGTATATGGGTTTACAAAATTCAAATTCTGATTTAATTCCGATGCCTAGGTATTTTGGAGCTAAAAATGCAGTCATTGTAGAGAGATAAACAGCACTAGTATGCGGTCCACAAGCTATAATTCCGCCGTACCTGCTTGATTTAGCACGCTCAGGATCGTGGTGAAGAGGGTTTAAATCACCACACAGCTTAGCAAATGTAGAGATTTCTTGCGTAGAAAAAGTTATAGGCTTCTCAAATGTAAAACCTACCTCAAGGGGCGACTTAAAATCTATTTTCTGCGTCATATGCCTAATATACTCAATTAGGTCTGCTTTCAAAAACTCCTGATATATTTCTTAACAGCTAGATACAGTCTCGCCATTTACGCAGGTATCTGCTCCTGGGCCACCATCAATATTATCAGTACCTGGCCCTCCGTCTAAGTTATCCGGACCCTGGTTTCCTTGTATCGTATCATCGCCGCCTTCTCCGAATATTGTATCACTTCCCGGTCCGCCTCTTAAGATGTCATTTCCAGAATTTCCGTGAAGTTCATCCAAGCCGTTCCTGCCATCAATATCGTCGTTTCCGGAACCGCCGTAAACTGTGTCGGGACCGCTACCAGCATTTATCACGTCGTTGCCAGGGCCGCCGTCTATGCAGTCACCACCGCTTCCGCCGGTTATGGTGTCGTTTCCGCCATAACCAATAATTATGTCATCACCTGCTGTACCTGTGAGCATGTCATCCCCGGGAGTTCCTAAGATTGCTCCTGGCGCTGTTTCATCACAAGCGCTAGCTTGTGGAGGCAGTGGATCATCACTGTCTTTAATCGCATCGTTTAGCCCTACCCTTAGATAACATGATGTTACAGGTGCGCAGCTTAGAGAATTCTCATCCATATCAAACATTATAGGAGTAAATGTGGTTGAACTTCCCTCGGCTGTATAAATTGAGTAATTATCAGAAAAACTGATAAACACAGCATCTGATCTTGATGCATCACTGCCGGGTGTCTTAGAGAATACTTGTGATATTGTTGACGGGAGAACTGGTTTTAACTTACAGTCTCCTGTTCCGGTTAGAACTTTAAACCCGCCAGCAACTGTGCCGGTACATGAGGACGCAGTATCTGCGTCTCTGACCCAAGCGTTAAATCCATATTGAAATCCGTTTGACGTATCGGTAACTCTTGTCTTTCCGCTAAGATGGGAGAAAGAAGTAGGTCTTAAATCGGCTATACAGTTAACTGTAGGAGTTATGACAACAAACCCTTCTTGATTTTGCAGGGGTGAGCTAGCAATAATGCTTCCGGCATTGGTAATGAGGTCACTGAAATCATAAATTACTGTATCAAACGGCAATAGCTCATCACAAAAATCTATTGTCTCAAGACAGTTCTCATTAAAAATCTGCACATGGTAATTTAACCCGATAGCCCCTGAGTGGTTGGTTATCTGCAGCTCTGTGTTTCTGGGGCCTTGTTGATCCCACCATGATATGATCTGTGTTCCGGTTGTAGTAGTTTGGGCTCCGGAGATGTTTGTCGAGAACCAATCCATTCCACCTACAATGTCTCCAGTATCAAGTCTGTCGAAGGTTCCAAGGAGTGCTGCAACGAAATCAGTTCCTCCAAGTGGAGTTGTATCTACGTCTAGTACTCCATTTTCAAATGTGACAAAAGAGCACATCTCAGCGGTAGGCGTACCGCCGCCTCCGCCTCCTCCTCCGCCACCACCACCACCACTTCCACCTCCACTTGCAGTTCCTCCGCCGCAGGATGTGATCGTAACAAGAATGCTGATGGTAACTACTAATACTAAGCTGATATTTAGATTAATTTTCATATTATTGTTCATTTTTTTTCTCCTTTAAGAAATATCACTAAGGCACAGCAATAAATGATTCCATTGATCCAATGTTAGATCCATTATTCAATCCTATAAAACCTATAAATGCCTGCGCTTGGGATACACCTGCAGGCAATGAACCTGGCCCTGGATCTTCAAGGTTAAAAAAGCCTTTTGAGGTTGTCGTTACACATAACCTAGAGTTGTCTTTAGTGTTTCTATATATGTTGTTAATACCCTTACTCATACCTGATGATGAGCATGTAAAAGTGGTCGGTGTACAACTATTTACAATCGAATTCTCATTAACTATGAAAGGATTGAACTTGGCGCCCACATTTTGTCCAGCTATAGGAATGCCAAAATTAGGGGCAGTCCAGATTATAGGAATTCCAATTATTTCTGAGAATGTACTTGGTCCCAGAGAATCAAAATCAAAGTAGTATGTATCTGCTTGGGGACCAGATGCTGATCTTAGCCCGACAGGGTTAGATCTGTATTCATAACCTGCATCATCAATTATTCTAAAGCTTCCTTGGAGCACCGGTGTGCTCACTGAAGTGTCTCCAGCGGCGTTCACTACTGTTATCGCTACAAATCCGAAAGTGCCATCAGGCATAGGCGCAACGCCTGTAGGTATGCCGGTGTTTGCCTGTATATTGCTTAGGTCATAAATATGTGAATCAAAGCCCGTATATTCATCAAAGAAGTCAATCTCTTCACAAGGGGTA
>JBCCIH010000067.1 GCA_039028315.1 Thermodesulfobacteriota bacterium
CCTACGCCGCTGAAGGCAAACATCTTTCCATCATTTACATTGCAATTGGGTAAACAAACAAAATTTGAATACGCAGATTTTAAGGGAATCACAGTAAGAAAAATAAAGACAGCCAAAAAATACAAAGCTCTACTATTAAACGCTACACTATGGTTATTCATCCTCCACCTCTTAGACAAGTTTTGATAAGGACTAACTCTTATCTGAGCAGTTTTATAGCAGATATTTTCTTTTATTGCAAGATGGGCATTAAGATATGTATCTAAATAAATTTAGGCGAATCTATACTAGTTACACTTCATGAGTAGTATTACCATAAGCTTTTAAACAGTTTAGGGATTTGCAACTTTATAGTCGCGGATAAAGCTGTCTAGTAGGGGTGCTAGAGAAGCTTCCACGCTTTTATGAAGATCCTCCGGTAGTGCGCCGCCGGTTGTTAGGACTGACCATGTGGGCGATACTGCGCTAAGGCTGTTATTTCTAGCTAATATAACAATCTGATATACATCGAGTGAAGTAGTGTATATGTAAATAGGTCCTGGCTGCTTAACAGTATTGATGTTGAGAACGAGCCTAGGTTGTCCCGGCAGGGTATTTACCTCTTGGTTTGTTATAACTTTTACGCCGGCCTTTTTTATTTTTTGGGTGATAATTTTTTCAAGTTTCTTTACATCCAGCCCATCGGCTGCAGCATCTGCATCAACATTTTCTACCCGAACTCCTATACCCTTTTGATTTAGGCCTTGAAGTGTAGCAAGCTCAGCCGGGCTTGCTTGTGAAAAACTATTATTTGGTATTGCTAAAACAGCACTTATGAAAAGTAACACTGGTATTACGAATAATCTATTCATCTTAAAACCTCCGAACTATAAATTTGTTCATGGATAAAATCAGTTGCTGAGCTTATCTGAGATTTGTGAAGATTATGTTAAGGAACAGATCTAGTAATCTTTTTCCCTTTGCAGTGCGGGCTCCGGAAGGATAGTGTTAATAGGTGTTTGTGCCCCATTTTTTGCTTTGCTGTGGGAGATAGAGAGAAAGCCTGTATACAAGAAGCCAAACTGAATAAGGAGCAAAAATGGTATCCAGCCATAATATCCCTTGTAGATTGCGAAAATAGTTTGTAGAAGAAACAAAACGCCTAGCGTGATCTCTACAACGGCAGTGATTTCCTTTGAAGAAACATAGCTTTTACGGCTGCGCCAATTATCATTTTTTGAAGTCACCGCGAACTTTGGTGTACGTCTAAACTCTGATTTGCGGCCCATGAAAGCCTCGATTACCGCCTTACTATTATTAACTGCAATCCCGGCGCCGACAGAGATCGCAACAGGCACATATTTTAGATAGCTAAGCCAGTTTCCGCCGTGCGTCTCTTTCACTGTGAGAGCATAGAAAAATGCGAAACTAAGCGTACCAGCTGAAATTGCAAAGAGATTAAATAGCACTAAATTATGCCAAGCTACAGACTGCCAGAAATAGCCCATTGGGAACATTAGCAAAAGAAGAATTAGAAGAAGTATGTAGGAAATATTTCCAAAGAGGTGAAAAAATGCCTCTGATTTAACTTTAAACGGCAGCTCCTTATTCTTAAATATTTTAGGCAGGATTTTAAATGCTGTTTGAACGCCGCCTTTTGCCCAGCGGTGCTGCTGTGATTTAAATGCATTCATATCAACAGGTAGTTCCGCATCAGCTGTCGTATCCCTTAGGTAAACCAATTTCCACCCGCAGAGCTGGGCTCTATAGCTAAGATCAAGGTCTTCGGTGAGCGTGTCATGCTGCCAGCCGCCTGAGGTTTCTATACATTCTTTTCTTATTACTCCGGCTGTGCCGTTAAAGTTAAAGAACCTTCCGTTATTAAAACGCGCGGTCTGCTCAATCATAAAGTGTCCGTCTAATAAAATTGATTGAGACTTAGTTAGAGTTGAATAGTCCTGGTTTACATGACCCCATCTGACCTGAACCATTCCTACCTCTTTGTCATAGAAGTAATCAACCGTTTTTTTCAGAAAGTCTTTAGGAGGCATAAAATCGGCATCAAATATAGCGACAAGCTCTCCCTTTGCGGACTTTAGCCCCTCTCTAAGAGCACCCGCTTTATAACCCTCACGATTTTCTCTATGAAGACACTTAATATCAAATCCTTTTTGCTTAAATTGCTCAACACAGCTTTTGGCAATCTGCGTGGTTTCATCAGTAGAATCATCTAATACCTGTATTTCGAGTAAGTCTTTGGGATAATCAATATTGCAGACAGTTGAAATCAATCTTTCCACAACATACATCTCATTATATATGGGAAGTTGAATTGTAACCCTTGGGAGCTTATCAAACTTACCTTTTGGTGAAGGAACTATGTTTTTATTTCTGCTGTATAAATAAGAGAGGTAATATCGGTGTATGCCGAAAGTACATAGAAGCAAAAGGGCCAATCCATAGACCACAGTTGTAGCGATTTTAGAAATTAAAATAACGTATTCCAATTCTTTTTCCTGTTGTTACTTAATACTGCTTAAAACTTGGTTTCTTTTAACCTTTCAACTGCTTGGATTATTCTATCAGTGCTAAATGTAGTCGACACTCTAGCATACCCTTCTCCATAGTCTCCAAAACCATTTCCCGGTGTAACAACGATTCCTGATTCTGTGAGCAGTCTAGAAGAAAACTCAGCTGATGTAAGCCCCTCGGGCACCTCAAACCAAACATAAAAAGTAGCCTTTGGCATATGGTACTTCAGTCCAGCCTCATCTAATCCTTTACAGAATAGATCACGGCGATCTTGAAATATTTTAATTCTGTCGGAAAGACCTTGCTTGTAGTTTTGAAGCGCTACTATGCCCGCGTGCTGTACAGCTTGAAATGCTCCAGAATCTATATTTGTCTTGATTTTTCCAATCCCAGCAATTGCCTTTGCATTACCCACGGCAAATGCAATTCTCCAACCCGTCATGTTAAAGGTCTTGGATAAGGAATGAAATTCTATGCCCACATCTTTAGCCCCGTCAGTCTGAAGGAAGCTAAGCGGGCTGTATCCGTCATAGGCAATTTCGGTGTATGCAGCGTCATGGCAAATCAAAATATTATTCTTAGCTGCAAAATCAACTAATTCTTCATAAAAACCTTCTTCGGCTATTGCTGTTGTAGGATTGTTAGGATAATTCAAAAAGAATAGCTGAGACCTTTTTAAAATATCTTCAGGTATTGCGCCCAAATCCGGAAGAAAATCATTTTCTTTATACAGGGGAACAGCATAGGGTGTTCCGCCGGCAAAACTTATAGAGGTTGGATAAACAGGGTATCCAGGATCTGTATACAATCCCACATCGCCCGGATCAATAAATGCCATTGGAGCATGAGCTATGCCTTCTTTTGAGCCAATTAGCGCAACGACTTCAGTATCAGGGTCAATATCCACATCAAACCTTTCTTTGTACCACTCAGCCACTGCAACCCTAAAAGAGCGCATGCCCTGATATGATGGATATCTATGATTCTCGGGATCCCTTGCTCCCTCATTAAGAGCCTCAATAATAAAATCTGGTGTGGGCAGATCAGGGTCACCAACTCCAAGATCTACTACATCTACCCCTTTATTGATTAGCTCATTTTTTTTAGCGTCAATTTCCGCAAACAGATAAGGTGGTAGCTCTGCAATACGGCTCGCCCATTTAACATCCATGTTTAGTTCTCCTTCTAATTGTTCTTTTTGGAAAGTTTTATGATAACCAACCTACCCAACTAGAGCAAGAAGTCCTTTACCCTGATTTAACTGTTAAATTTTATAACATATTATGATGCATATACCTACTAATAGTTGCATATCACGCATCTATTTTTTCATATGACTCACTAATCCTATCGTATGTAATCTGTGAGAGCTCTTTTCTTGTCATTTTAGAGTTTACTTCTATTTCCTCTAAAGCTTCTACATCCACATCTATATTATTAACTGTCAAAAGTCTAAAAAAATGTGCAAAGAAAGAAAGATCCTCGCAAAAAAATACCAAGTCTTTGTTTTTCCTCGTAATAGGCTCGCCATTTAATTTTCTATAGTTTAGGCAAATTGGGAGCACATTCGTTTGGGTATTAATTGCCGACTTTAAAAATGGAGCTTTAAAAGCTAATAGACCTTCACCATCTGAGGTCGTGGCTTCAGGGAATAAAACTGTGGGAATAGCCATTTCAAGAACTTCTGATATGTTTTTCATATCTGAAAGAAGTTTTGAACGGTTTCTTCTCTCAACAAAGATCCCTCCAGCATAGGCTGTGATCGCTCCCAGGGGGAATTCTTCTTTCAGCTCAGAATTTGCAATAAAGACGGCCGGAAGAGCCGAGTAAATTACAAATATGTCGACGTATGACAGGTGATTTGAAACTATCATATAGTTATGCTCTGAATTAATGTATTTATCCCAGTTAATTTTATTTACCCTGATTCCTAATATGATTAGAGTGATTTTGGCACAAAAAGATGTGATTTTAGAAAAAGTAATCAATTTTTTCTTTCTGTCTCTTACTATTAGATCAGCTATCGTAGAGATTATAAAAAATAGGGTTACCAGCAAAAAGAACCCTGCGCCTTTTAATATTTTCTTTATGAGATTCATTGTGATTCCGCTCAATTATAATTAATTGAAATCCGTTAGATTATATAAGTCTGATATAATTTATTCAAATCAAGATGTGTTACCTAGACCTGATGAGCAAGCTAAACGACATAATAAAGACTGAAATCACAAAGAAGGGCAAGATAACTTTTGCAGATTTCATGCAACTTGCTTTATATCATCCTGAATATGGCTATTACTCTTCGGGCAAGAACGAAATAGGAAAAGAAGGGGATTTCTATACGAGCCCTTATGTTCACAAAGCATTTGGGCGTGTGATCGGCAATTTTGTAATTAAGAGCCTTGAATATATAGATGAGAAGAAATTATCAGTACTAGAAGTTGGAGCCGGAAAAGGATTTTTGGCGCTGGACGTCTTAGACCGTATTAAAGAACATGACGACAATTTATATGACCGGCTTAACTATTATATCGTTGAAAGAAATGACACCTCAAAAAGTAATGCTCTCAAGATACTCGGTGAGCATATAAATAAAATTAACTGGTTATCGGATTTATCTGATATCAACAATTCAGAGATAGCAGGAGTAGTTATCTCAAACGAGCTTTTTGACGCTCTTTCATTCCACAGGTTAAAAATTGTTAATAGCGAGCTTGTTGAGATATATGTATCTCTAGACAATGAAGAGTATATTGAAGTTATAGATATGCCCGGGCACAAAGAATTAGCTCATTATGCACAGCAAACTAATCTTGATTTTATTGAGGGACAGGAGTTTGAAATTAATCTTGAGGCTGAGAACATGCTATTGCAGATTGAGAATAAATTGGCCCAAGGTTTTGTCTTAACTATTGATTACGGTTTTCTACAAAATGAACTTTATAGCCCTGACAGAAAAAGAGGAACATATAAATGTCTTCATAAACACCAAATAAATGAGGCTCCATATTTGAACATAGGCGAGCAGGACATCACAGCACATGTGGATTTTAGCAATTTAATAAGAGCCGGCAATAAACTAGGGCTTAATAAAATCATCTATACAACCCAGGGGCAATTTCTTGTCGACTGGGGAATTTTAGAATTCATAGAAAGCAACACTAACCAAAAAGAGATACAAGCTGTTAAAAATTTATTTTTGCCTGAACTTATGGGAGATAAATTCAAAGTTCTTCTTCAAGAAAAAAACATTGCAGATTCAAAAGCTTTCTACCCCCAATCCCCCCTTAAAATAAGCTTTAAAGTGCTATAGCAATAAAATCACACACCATAACTACCCCAAGCATGAACAAGTGATTCACCAGATAGAGTTTAGCCCTTTTACATATAGCTTGACATCACTTGATCACATGATATTATTAGGACTGACCAGTTAGTCCTAATAATTGTTACAAGCAATATGAGAACCAGCAAACAAAAAGTTGTCGATAGCGCGCTAGAACTGTTTCACAAGAAGGGATATCAGAATACTTCGGTAGACGATATTATAAAAAAAAGCAAAATAACAAAAAGCAATCTTTACTATCACTTCTCATCAAAAGAGGAACTGGGATTAATTGTTTTAGAAATAAGAAGACAAGAACATGAAAAGAATTTTCTAAGCATACTAAAGGATGACACAACCCTGCCCAATGAAAGACTTAAAAAATATTTCCAAGAAATTTTCAAAATCCAAAAATCTCAGAAATTCAGATATGGCTTACCCCTTGGCAATTTAGCAAACGAGATGTGCGATGTGAACGAAAAATTCAGAAATAGACTTTCTATCTATATCTCTCAAACTGAAAAGGCAATTGAACTTTGTATAAAAGAGGGAATTAAAGCCGGCGTATACAAAAAGGATATATCACCAAAAGAATTAGCTCGCATGATCTTATCCCTAATAGAAGGAGGGATATTAGTAACAAAAACCAGCCGATCAGGACTTACTTTTAGATCTAGCACCAAAGCACTTTTAAAGCTACTAGAGAGAAAGCAATAATAAGAGACTCAGTATAGAAAGTTCTATATAATTCTTTATACTAGTCCTAAATCATATTACCGGAATGTATATTATATGAGCACAAACCAAGTATACGAACAGGACACAATAGCAGCCATAGCCACAGCACAGGGTCCAGGCGGCATAGCAGTAATTAGAGTCAGTGGACAAGACTGTACTAGCATTATCCAAAGAATTTTCACTAGGAATAGCGAAATGATTAATCCTTCTGAAATGCAATCTCACCACATGTACCACGGGCAAATTGTAGATAAGTCATCTAAAACGGTTATCGATGAGGTGCTATGCGTAGTTATGAGGTCTCCAAGCTCATATACGGGCGAGAATATGGCCGAAATCCACTCACATGGGGGCTATTTAGCGCCAAAGAAGATACTAGATCTAATTTATAAAAGCGGCGCAAGAGCGGCAAAACCCGGCGAATTCACACTTAGAGCCTATCTCAACGGCAAAATGGACCTCGCTCAGGCTGAAGCAGTAACAGATGTCATCAACGCCCAGACTCAAGAAGGCTTAAAACAGGCGGAAATGCAGCTAGAAGGGGCGCTTTCAAAGAGAATTGATGAATATAAAGACATAATTGCAGATATCTTGGCCGAGATTGAAGCGCAAGTTGATTTTCCTGAAGAGGACATTGATTCTATTGTCAAAGATAGACTTGAAAAGCAGTCTCAGGGGTTAATAGACAAAATCAACCATCTCATTAACACATACGAGCATGGCAGAATTCTAAAAGACGGAGTAAATACAGCAATTATTGGAAAACCCAATGTCGGAAAGTCCAGCCTACTAAACCAGATGATTATGAAAGAAAGGGCCATTGTAAGCCCAATTCCAGGCACAACAAGGGATTTCATTGAGGAAAGCGTTGATATAGGCGGAATAGCCCTAAAACTAACCGACACTGCTGGCATAAGGACTAGCAGCGACGAGATAGAGAATATAGGGGTTGGACTTGCAAAGAAAAAAGCAGAGCAAGCAGAGCTCATCATAGCCGTCATAGACTCTAGCAGCGAATTAGACGGTAACGACAAAGAGATATTAGACCATATTAAGGATAAAAAAGCGGTTTTAGTACTAAACAAAGCAGATATTGCTACCAAAACAACAAATGAGGATACTAAAACCTACATAGATAAGGTAAGAACCGTGGAAACATCAGCCAAGCTCGGCACTGGTATTAACGAATTAAAAGCGACCATCAAGACAGTTTTATCGATAACTTCCGAGAATTCTGAGGCAAGTGAAATTGTATTGACCGAACTACGCCACAAAACAGCTCTAGAAAGATCCTGCAGCAGCCTTAAATCTTTCCTTGCTGCCCTAAAAGACAATTCGTCTCCCGAATTCCTAGCGCTTGATGCAAGAATAGCCTTAGAGTCTTTAGGGGAGATCACAGGAGAAGTTACAACCGAGGATATACTTGGCAGAATATTCAACAAGTTTTGTATTGGAAAGTAGTCTGTTCCGAGTGTTTCACGTGAAACATTTTAAAATGTGGATAGATTTCCACACAATTGTTAAGAATATGTTAATTGACATTATTCAATGATATAAAGCACTTAGGATATTTAAGTTGATTTGTATTAATTTTTTGTCCACAATTCTTCCACTTTATAAAAATTTCTATGTGATTACGGGGGTTTGTAAAAACAATGCTTAATTATTATGCACGAAAGCAGTTATGTCGATTGAGATATGAATAAATTATGTATAAATACTGTGGGATTATAACCAGTTTAATTTTTCCAATACTTCATTTTTTAGACTAATAAAGAGCTTATGATTAACTTCATAGTCTCTGCTGTTGATTCTCGATACAGCTCTGCAGCCATTAAGTGAATTAGTAATAAATACAAAATCAGCTTTATCCAAATGATCTACTCCGAATTCACCCTCTAGTACTTTGGTTCCAGATCTCCTAGCCAAATCTATGACCATACCTCTTGTAGTTCCGCAAAGGGCACCGGTTTGTTTTGAAGGTGTATATAGGGCGTTATTTGCATACCAGAAGATATTACTCGCACTACATTCTACTATTTCCTCTCTTTCATTCAAAAACAAGGCCTCATCATAATCAACATCCAAAGCATGTCTTCTTGCCAAGATGTTATTTTGGTAATTCATCGACTTTATACCGGTCAATCCAGAATTTGAAATCATCTTGAAATTATTAGTTATTACTCGCAAAGGGTTGTCATAATATAAATATTGTTTAATAATTACTAGCACTTGGGAGTTTCTAGCAAATTCAGGAAACGAAGATTCACCGCAAGATAAAAGACAAATTTTAATATATGCATCCTCTATATTGGAGTCAGTTACAGCTTTAGTTACTAGCTGTGACACATGCTCGGGTTCAGGAAAAGGGATTGTTAAGCGATTAGCGCCATGTTCCATGCGATCTAAATGCTTTTGAAATAAAATTGGCAGCTCTTTTTTATATCTGAAAGTCTCAAACACACCCTCGCCATAAAACAATGTACGAATCGGAAAACCATCATCTACTTGTTCACCTTCAATATATATGTAATCTTTCATATTCGAGACTAGTAACACTAATTTGGAGTTGATTTAAATATGAATTCCCATTGACCTACTGACTGCTTTTGATTTAAGAACTGTTTCTTCATATTCCTTTTGAGGATCTGAATCCCAAACAATACCTCCACCAGCGAAATAAGTTGCCTTGCCATTTTGTATCAGCATGATTCTAATTCCCACACTTAATGTAAAATTCCCATTCGGATAAAATATTCCTATAGCTCCGCAATAAGGACCTCTTCTATGAGGCTCTAATTCATCTATAACTTCTAATGTTCTTCTCTTGGGTGCTCCAGTTACTGATCCTGGTGGAAAAACTGAGCTAACTATCTGAGATGCTTTAATATTTTCATCCACTTTGGATTCAACTTCTGACACCATTTGGTGGAGAGTTGAATAGGTTTGTAGCTCAAAAAGTGTATTTACCTTCACACTGCCGGGCAATGATAATCTGCCTAAATCATTGCGCATTAAATCAACTATCATGAGATTTTCAGCTCTCTCTTTCTCGCTGCTGATTAATTTTGCCTTTAGGATCGTATCAATTTCATCTGTATTGCCTCGTTTGGTTGTACCTTTAATGGGCTTAGTTAGTAATTTGTTACCTCTTTTCTCCAAGAATAGCTCCATTGAGCCGCTTAAAAGTTGAAATCGGCCAAAATCAAGATAACAACCATATGGCACTGGCTGGGTTAAATAGAATTTAGAGAAATATTCAAATGGTTCAAGCCTTAGTCTGCTTACCATCCTCTGGGATAGATTGACCTGATATATATCCCCACTTTGTATATAGCTCTTCCCTTTATTAATCATATCTGTATATTCATATTTAGTCATATTGCTACACATGTGCACGGGGCCATCTGCGGGAAGGTTGTCTTTATATTCTTCTTTGTTTACAGGGACTTGCATTCTATTTGCAAATTCTTCAAACTCTTTAATCTTAGGCTTGTTTTGTTTATAAAACAAAAAATTTAGTGCCGGAAATATGTCTCCTTCTTTTTCAGATATAGGTTCAAAACCTTCCATTGTGAATTTAGAATAGTCATATCCAATATAGCCCACTGCAGTATAGCCTTGTTCTATGTATTGATCTAAGAGATCCAGAGGCAAGGTATCGATGACATCAACGCCGTTTTTAGAGATTGTTTTTGATTCTGAGCCGTCAAACTCCAAAGACAGCTCAGGCTCGTCGAATGCAACATAAGCTGGAGAGCTATTTTTATTTGAAAACCATCCATCTCCAGAATCTACTAGTAGGCAAGTATAATTATTTTTGATACCCATTTAGGAGAAAAGCTTAACTTTATTTGGGATATTTACAAGAACAGATATAAACGAGATTAAACTTACAGATAAGCATTGGAAATAGCCGGCTAAGTCTTTGATTTTATGGATAACCAATATAAATCATTGATTATTTAATCTTGAGATTTGCTCTCGACTTCAACGGACTCTCTTAGTATTACTGAGATATCCTTGATCTCGATATTTTCATTTCCTGCCTGTTTGGCCGCGTCCTCAAACATCGTATCGCAGAAATAACATGCAACCGCAACACTATCTGGATTTTTAGATTCGACCTCTTCAAATCTATTCCAGTTTACCCTTGGAGCGTCTTCTTCCATCCAGATTTTACCACCACCGGCGCCGCAGCAAAAACTCCTCTCTTTCTTTCTATCAAGCTCAATAAGCTTAAGTCCCGGTATTGATTTGAGCACCTTTCTAGGA
>JBCCIH010000068.1 GCA_039028315.1 Thermodesulfobacteriota bacterium
AAACCCTCTATACTTAAGCTACCTAAACAATTTTCAAGAGTTTCATCCAGTAAAGGCTAAAAAAACTCTAGCCAACGCCATTCAGATTGGAAACCCTGTGAGTGTTAATAAGGCAATACGCACTTTAAAAGAATTTGACGGCATAGTGGAGCAGGCAAGTGAAGAAGAGCTCGCTGATGCTGCGGCTCAGGTAGATAAAACCGGAACATTTAACTGCCCGCATACAGGTGTTGCACTAGGAGTGTTTCTAAAGTTAAAAGAAAAAGGTGTTTTCAAACCCGATGACAGAATAGTGGTTATCTCAACTGCTCATGGTCTTAAATTTGTTGAGTTTAAAATCGGATACCATAAAAAAGAGCTTGAAGGAGTTTTCTCTAAATATGCGAACACTCCTATTGAGCTTCCCGCAGACTATGATGCTGTAAAAGATGCAATATTCTCCAAGATAGAAGCATAGACAATCTACATATAATAGATGACGAAATTTAATTTAGGCGGCCTATATGTAATAACCGATAAAAAACTTATTGAGCGGGATAATTTCGTACATATTGTAGAGCAGTCCATAAAGGGCAGAGCAAGAATTGTTCAGCTTAGGGAGAAACACACTCCTACAGATGAGATAATCAAACTTGGCAAAGAACTTCTTCAAGTGACCAGAAGCTACGATGTACCGCTCATTATTAATGACTCGCCGGAATTAGCAAAAGAAATCGGAGCAGACGGCGTTCATTTAGGCGGAGATGATACATCAGTAAAAAATGCCAGGAATCTATTAGGAGCTCAGGCAATAATTGGAGTATCTTGTTACAACCAAATCGATAGAGGATTAAATGCTGTTAAAGCTGGAGCTGACTATGTCGCCTTTGGAACACCTTATTACACTCCAACAAAACCCGATCGTGAGCCAACATCGATCGAAGTACTTAAAGATGCTGTAGATCTGATAAAGGAAATCCCGGTATTCGCAATCGGCGGAATTACCAAAGATAATGCAGATGAGATTTTAGAAACTGGTGTTGACGGTATTGCAGTAATAACGAGTGTCTATGGATCGCCCAATCCTCAAGATTCAGCCATAGAGCTTTCTGATCTGATCAAAAAATTTCTATAGAATTCCTGAGAAATCCTTACCTTTTCTCTTTTTGCCAACTCGTTCAGCCAAAGCATGAGAGATTAATGGAAGTGCAATTGTGGCGTCACAGTAGCACTGAACCAAACTACCCTGCGGATCCTCCTTACCCCAAGATACCGCTTCATCAAAAGTACATCCGGACAGACCTCCCCACTGTGGAGAGTCAGTTGTAATTTGTATTGCGTATTTGTGAGGATAGTAGGTCTCAGCTGCCCCGGTGCCTTTTCTGTTAAGTCCTGCCTCACGGTTTGGTACATGACGGTCTTCGTATAAGAGATCACCGGTCACGGCAAATAGCTGAATAAAATCTTTTGGCACGCCGCCGCCAATGTATATCACAGCTGTGTCTTTTACAGTTTCTCCCAGCTTCATAAATTCAACGTAATCTTTAATACCATCAATAGTCAGACCAAATCCTTTACTCTGAGCTATTAGCGCAGCATCGCCGTAAGGACTGTCTGCAATTGCAGGGCAAAACACGGGAACCCCATGCTCGGCAGCTTTTGCTACAATGCTTGGGATATTTTTTTCTGACAGCCATTTGCCGCAGTGATAAAGAACCTCTCTTGAAGAATAATTGTATGATGAATCCAGCGTAAGAATAAACTCAGCCAAGAGCTCAGTCATCTCAAGATAGTCCGTCTCTTTTCCATAAACGTCATAGTAACGGTTAAGGCCTTCTTTAAAAAGCAGTTCGTTGTCTTCTGTAGCAGAGCCCTGCCAGTAGTCAAAACCCATAGCGTCAATAATGTCTTCTGAAATATTGGCTCCCGTTGGAACTAGGATATCTATGTAGCGGTTTTCAATGAGCCAGTTTATTATTTTCCATTGTCCTGTCGTAGAGAGTGAGCCAGTATATCCCAGAAGTATCGTAACATCATCATCGTTAACCATTTGCTCAAATACATCTACCACCTTTGCGAGACTTTTTCCTTGAAATCCAGTCTCTGCCATCTCTGATAACAGCTGAGACACAGTTTTAGGAGCGTCTACTTCAATTGCTTTTACCTTTTTAGTCAGAAAATCATCTAGAGTTTTTTCGTTTTTATCTGCCATTTGTCATGGCACCTCCGTAGTGTGCTGTATAAAATGAAGGGTTCAAGATACCACAGCCTAAACAAATATCAAAGCACTTAAATTAGACTACGATATTGACCAGTCTTTTTGGTACAACGATTACTTTTCTAGGTTCTTTGCCGGCGAGATGATTTTGTACCTTTTCATCAGAAAAAGCTGCTTCTTTGAGCTGATCTTCAGTTGAGTCCGGGTCCATAGTGAGCTGGCTCCTCACCTTGCCGTTAATCTGAACTACAATATTAATAGCAGCGCTCTCTACTAAATTCATATCCCAGGTAATCCACTCCATATCAATCAGAGAATCCTGATAGCCTAGCTCCTGCCAGAGCTCTTGACTAATATGGGGTGCCATAGGATATAAAAGCCTGACCATTGCTTCGATGGCCTGCCTTAAGACCACAAGGTCAACATCTGCATTAGGCTTAAATTTTGATGTGTCGTTAAGTAGTTCCATCACAGCAGCTATTGCGGTGTTGAATTGAAACCTATCTAAATCTTCAGTTACTTTTTTTATGGTTTTATTTGTTTTTGTAAGCAGCTCTTTTGCCTCTTGCGAGAGGTTATCATGTTCTATTTCAGTTCCGCTTACCCCATCAATTTTATCAAATACCTCGTAAATCAGTCGCCAAACCCTATTTAAAAATCTATACGAACCCTCAACCCCTTCATCACTCCAATCTAAATCTCTATTCACAGGAGCTGCAAATAAAATAAACAGCCTTACGGTATCAGCGCCGTATTTTGCAATCATATCATCAGGATCAACTACGTTGCCGATTGATTTAGACATTTTAGCGCCGTCTTTTATAACCATTCCCTGCGTAAGCAGGTTTTTAAACGGCTCATCTAAATCGCACATGCCTAGGTCTCTTAGCGCCTTTGTGAAAAATCTCGCATAGAGAAGATGAAGTATCGCGTGCTCGATACCTCCAATGTATTGGTCAACTGAGAGCCAGTATGCCACGTCGTCTTTATTAAAAATACCTTCGGTGTAATTTGGCGAAGCATATCTTAGGAAGTACCATGAGGATTCAACAAATGTGTCCATGGTATCGGTCTCTCTTCTTCCCTGTCCTTCACAAGCTGGGCAGTCGACATTTACGAAGCTCTCTATTTTTGAAAGAGGAGATCCGCCTGTGCCGGTAAACTCTATATCCAGCGGAAGCTCGACTGGTAGATCAGAGTCAGGAACAGGAACTGTTCCGCAATTATCACAATATATGATCGGAATAGGAGAGCCCCAGTATCTCTGTCTGGATATTCCCCAGTCTCTTAATCTATAGTTAATCTGTTTTTCTC
This sequence comes from Thermodesulfobacteriota bacterium, assembly GCA_039028315.1. Taxonomy (NCBI): domain Bacteria; kingdom Pseudomonadati; phylum Thermodesulfobacteriota; species Thermodesulfobacteriota bacterium. The sequence continues at coordinate 3,512 of JBCCIH010000068.1, forward strand.
CAATTCCGTTTTCCTCTGCAAACTCAATTATCTTGTCCTTTCCTTCTTCAGACGGAATGTCATTAAATTCTCTAGAGTTAGTCATAACCCCTGGCTCGGTGTAAGCCTCAGACATCTTATGAGGGTCCAATTCCTCTCCCTTGGGCTGTATTACAACTTTTATTGGTAGATTATATTGTTTTGCGAATTCAAAATCCCTTTGGTCATGGGCAGGAACGCACATTATAATTCCTGTTCCGTATTCTACCAAGACAAAATTGGCAACATATATAGGTATGCTCGTGTGCGTGAAGGGATTGATAGCATAGGCGCCTGTAAAGACCCCTTCTTTTTTGGTTTCATCTGCTACCCTCTCTAAACTGCTTTGCTTTTTAACACGCTCTACAAACTCTAATACCTCGTCTTCTTCAGGCTTATCTTTTATTAATTCTTCTACTAAAGGGTGCTCCGGTGCAATACTCATATACGTGACACCAAATACAGTGTCGGGGCGCGTCGTGAAAACTTGGATACCATCTCCGCCCTCAACTGGTTCTTGAAGCTTAAAGTTTAATTCTGCGCCTGTGCTCTTTCCTATCCAGTTCTTCTGCATAGACAAAACTCTTTCTGGCCAGCCGTCTTGTAGCTTATCAGCCCACTCAAGTAGTTCTTCTGTATACTCTGTGGTTTTAAAAAACCAACCTGCCATTTCCTTAAGCTCTACCCCTGCGCCGCAGCGCCAGCATAGCCCATCCTCTACCTGCTCGTTGGCTAGCACTGTCCCACATGGGCCGCACCAGTTTACTGTGGTGGATTTTTGATACGCAAGACCCTTTTTGTACATATGGGTAAAAACCATCTGCTCCCACTTATAGTAGGACGGGTCGCAGGTCGCAATCTCTCTTGTCCAGTCGTAACTAAAACCTAGCTTTTTAAGCTGGGCCTTCATCTGCTCAATGTTTTCATAGGTCCACTTAGCAGGATGAACGCCTCTTTCTATTGCGGCATTCTCCGCGGGAAGTCCGAAGGCGTCCCAACCTATTGGATGAAGCACATTGTATCCTCTTGTCCTTTTGTATCGAGCTGTCACATCGCCGATAGTGTAATTTCTCACATGACCCATGTGTATGCGCCCTGAAGGATAGGGAAACATTTCCAGCACGTAGTATTTTTCTTTAGAAGAGTCTGCCTCTACTTGGTAGACTTTCTCTTCTTCCCACTTATCCCGCCAGCTCTTTTCTATCTCTAATGGTTGGTAACTCTCTTTCATAACCCGTTTATGCTCCGCAAATTTAGTTTAGAATTAAATGGTTTACCAGAAACAAAACAATAGTTCAAAGTCTGACTTATTATATTAGCTGTGCTTTTACAATTTAGCGATGTTGTATTATATTAGGAACCAGGCAAATGAGTAGTAATAATGACATAAAATCCATAGCTAAGGACCTTAAGAATTATCTGGAATTCCGTGCGCAAATGGGCCTAGAAGGATTGCCCAAAACTAAATCTGAAACTCAGCGCCCAACTGTTAAAGAAGTTCGTAAAAAAGAGCAGTCTCAAGAACAAATGGAGAAAAAGCAAATGCCAGTAGGTGAAGACATAATCACTATTGAAGAACCAGCAGGTCTTTTTGATTCTGAAGTTATGTCGCTTGAAGAGATTAGAGAAGAGATTGGCGATTGCACCCGGTGTCAGCTTCATGAAGGCAGAACAAATCTGGTATTTGGTGATGGCAACCCTAAAGCTAAGCTCATGTTTGTAGGTGAAGGCCCAGGGCGCGATGAGGATATGCAGGGTAAGCCGTTTGTAGGAAGATCCGGTAAACTCCTAACTAAAATAATTGAAGCTATGGGACTAAAAAGAGAAGATGTCTATATCGGCAACGTTGTAAAATGCCGCCCACCGAACAACAGAACACCTGAGGCATCAGAGATGGATACATGCGAGCTGTTCCTATTTAAGCAGATCAGATACATACAGCCCGAAGTTATAGTGTGTCTCGGAGCGACCGCTGCTAAATCAATTCTTAAGACTAAAGCCAGCCTGGGCAGTTTGAGAGGAAAGTTTCATAACTACGGCGGATCAAAACTCATGGTCACATATCACCCCGCGGCACTACTTAGAAATCCCCATTTCAAAAAACCAACTTGGGAAGATATGCAGGTTGTGATGAAAGAGCTGGGACTAAAACTACCTCGGACACAAAACTAAGGGCGATTAGCTCAGTGGATTAGAGCGCAGGCCTCCGAAGCCTGAGGTCGGGGGTTCGAATCCCCCATCGCCCGCCATAGAGGAACATAGTTTTCTTTTGATATGGTATAGTTTTATTATTAATGGCCTAGGTGTTTAAAAAATACGAGTATACATAGTATGTATATACCTTATTTTAGGGGGAGATAAGGATGCTCAATATTACAGCATTACTATTATCCAGCTTTGGTTTTGTTTTAATATATGCAAGCTCAGTTTTTGCCGAACCGTTGATTTATGTAACTAATTCCGACACTGATGATGTTACGGTCATAGATACTGAGACTAACTTGTCAGTCGGTGATTCAATTCCTGTTGAAAGGGCTCCACAAGGTATTGCCATATCCCCGGATGGGACAACCGCTTATGTAGCTAATACCAACGACGATAGCGTCTCTGTGATAGATATTACAACCAATATGGCGGTTACTGACCCAATTGCAGTAGGAAGTGCCCCGCAAGGTATTGCCATAACACCGGACGGTGCAACGGTCTATGTAGCTAATTTTGGATCCAATGATGTTTCAATTATTGATACTGCTACAAATATGGTTGTAGGTGACCGAATTCCTGTGGGTACTACTCCACAGGATATTGCTATATCACCTGACGGTAATACTGCTTATGTGACTAATTCAGATAGCGATAATGTTTCTGTGTTAGACATTTCAACTGATATTATAGTTGTAAATGTACCAATTGAAGTGGGTGGTGAGCCCGTAGCTATTGCAATAACCCCGGATGGTACAAAAGCTTATGTGGCTAATTTTGGCAGCGGTACTGTTTCTGTGATTGATACCTCTAGTAATACTGTAGATACAACCATTACAATACCGGATATTGATCGGGAGACTCCTAGTCCTGTAAGTATTGGCATAACACCCGATGGCAGTTTGGCATATGTTGGTAACGTCACTACTAATAGTATTTCAGTAATAGAGACTGATACAAATACTATATTTGCCAGACTTACCAATCGTATAGATTTAATCCTAGGCCCATCAGATGTTGCTATAACTCCAGACGGAGAAAGGGCATATATATCTGATGGTAACTCAGAGATATTAGTATATAACATTGCCACAAATGTATTAATCGATAAAATAGCCCTTGGTAGTGGCCCGGTTGCTTTGGCTATAGCACCTACTTCTCTATCCTCACCGCCTGGAGTTGCCCCTGCAGAGGGTAATAACGGAGGCGGCAACTCATGCTCACTTGCAGCAGCTGGTTCATCAGGAAAATCTAATATTCTTTATCTGATTATTCCCGCACTGTTACTATTTAGAAGAATAAGGAAAAAATATAAAATGGAGGGATACCAAAATGAACATTAATAAACTATTTATGTTCTTATTGCTAGTGGCTTCAGTCGGACTAGTAGTAAGCTGTGACAGCGACAACAGCAGCAACGCTCAGGATATGGTTGGGGTGGAGGAAGTTAGCTGCCCATGTAACTTTGACCAGGACTTTTGGACAGAACTTGCATGGATGGTCGCTCAGGGAGGGGACGCCTTTGACGAATGTATTACAAAAAATACTGGGGAAAATTCTGGGAACGAGACCTTACTTTCATTACAGGGATCGCATACTATAAATGCGGATGGCGGTGATCTGAGCTTGGAATGTGAAGCTGCAATAACTACTGATACTACTACTGGGATGTTTCCAGCCCAGATTTGCGATGGTCAAATTGTCTGTACCGCTACTGATACGAATGAAACTAAAGATATTATGAAATTTCTTTATCTTGAACAAGAGAATATAAATGATGATCAGTTAGCCGCATGTCAAAACGATATTGAGGATATTGCAACGGTTCTCGGGATTTCATGCGGAAATTAAACAAATCCTAAAACCAAAAAAACATCAATTCGAGCAGCTTGACGGAAATGGCATAGGCGGTAGCACCGTGTCAATTGTAAGAGCTAGAGGATCTTCTAAAGCGTCTGCAATTTGATCTTCAAAAAGAGGGATCATTAATTCCTCAAACCAGCTAACTGGGCTTGTCTTTGGATTAAATTCACATTTAAGATCACCCGCTTGAAGTGACAGGCTCTTTTTAGGTGGTATTTGTAGATATGTCATAGTACCATCAAGACTGTCCTCGCAGCTACCCGCGCATAAATCAAATTGAGCAACTCCTGCGGGATTTTTATCGGTGCAAGTAAAACTTGCTTCGTAAAGAGTGTGATCCTTTGCTGAACCGTCGACAGTTTCACACCTTAAACTTACCCTAAAGTCTGTATCCTCCAATTTAAGCTCTTTCCCACTTTGAAGATTAGCGTCTACAGTTCCTTTTCCATAATAAGAACATGAAAAAGGTCCTCCATCTGCGGATTTATCATAAGGGCATTTTTGAGTGCCACTCGCACCGGTAATTTCAGTTACCTTAATATTATCAAATTGCAGATATTGTAGACCATTTAATTTTGCTATATCAGTAACAACCCAAAAACCGGCAAAAACAGGATATGCTGGGTCTATTAAGAAACATTGGCCACTTAGAATAGCCCCATCTGCACCATCGGAGCTGCATCCAAGGGGAATCTTGCCGTCAAATACCGGCTCCAATGGACATAGCCCTACCGAAGGTTTACAAGATTCTGTTTCCCATAACTTATTAAACTCAGCCTGAATTTCTGTGAGTACCGGGTCGATGATATCCGCCCCATTGGTTGAGCAGGTAGTGCTGGATCCGTTTAAAGCATCAAACTCCTCTTCACTACGATAAGAAATCAGGTCCATTCCACATACATTAGTTAAGCACTGGCTGTAAGTTCGATTTACATTAGCCTCGCATGAGCCAGAAAAAGAATCTGAACAATAATCAAGAATTGCTAAAGGGTCAGAAATATTGTCATTAAAACAATCTAAAGAAATGTTCTTACAATCGCGCACTTCCTTTTTGGCTTGTCTTGCACATTGCCTAATGCATTTATTGTCCAAGTCTTGTAGGTCAGTAGTGTCATCTGGAGATACATCAACGGATTCGACGTCAGTAAAACCGCAGAAAAATCCTATTTCGTCAGAAAATCCACAAATCCGATCCGTAGAGAACTCGCCGTCCATTGAATCACATTGCTGCTGGGTTATATTGTCATCGCATGCACTCCCATCTTCTTGTTCACAACATCCTGTTTGTGAATAACCAATATCAGCGGAAATTAAAAATAGAAAACTAAAAACTAGTGCAAAAACAGTTATTGTTGATATTTGATTCTTTCCTGTCATTAAACTCCTCCAATAAGATTAGCTCATAGAAACCCAGATAAATAGACAAATACCGACCGCCAGGTCATTTATATATATACTATAACTGAAATATTAAATACAAGGTCTGGAGGGCTCAAATACCCCATCGACCGCTCTAAACTACTTGTCTTATTGATTAATTCTTCTGTACCCCAATCTTACGGCCACAAACAATAATGGGACGATCAAATATAGCGGCACTTCGGCTCTACTGCCAGCTTGGGCAAGTGAACAATTACCGTTTCCACCTGTACCAACTGGTTTGCCATTTTCTCCAATTAGTTGTCCATCAAGGTTTGTATCTCCGGGCTGGCATATAACATCAAGCACAACACTCAATAAATCTGCGCCTATATTTGAATTCCCTTTGTCCCTTGCAGAAACAAACAGTTCATATTCTCCGCAAAACTCGGGCTTGAACATAACTTTTACATTGTTAAGCCCGTCGGCCCTGATGTTGGAAATCAATTCGATATCGAACGCTTTATCAGCTTCATCGGGATGCCTATCATGGAAGAGCACAACTACACCATCAGTGCTTGCATCTAATGAGTACACATCACCATCAATTATCACATCTTCACCTACAAAAACTTGCTCAGGAGTTACTGATAAATTGTCAATTAATATTGTAGAATCTTGTTCCGCTTCGCTATTTAGTGGAAGCTCGGAAACGTATATCGCATTTTTGTAGAAACCGACATTGTTAGTAAAAGATCTTACAACGTCTTCGTCAAATTCTTCTACTGTTACCATCTCCAGTGGGACATCAAGAATAGATTTAAATTCCTCTCCCGGGGTGAAATTCGATGAATCTAGACCATAGCCAGGTAATTCCTCGACAAGATTTCCCTCATCGTCTACAGGATATACAAGTACCCAGAATACCCAATACTTATCAGGTCCCATATCCTCTTCTGCTGTATTGAAAGTGGTTGTTACAAGTGTCCAATTAGGTGCGTCGCTAGATGTAAAAGGCGGTATTACCCTCTCGACTATCTGTTCGTCTATTAAGATACTCTCACCCAATGGGACGTTGAGAGTATTGTCCCACTCCATTCTGTAGAAAGCTACATGCACTTTATCTGAAGGATCTAATGCCGTGAGACTTAAGTTGTAAACTCTTGTACTCAAGTGTATATCGTCGCCCATGTATACAAAGGTCTGTGATGGTCCTATTGGCTCGTCACCTGATTGGATAAACAAACCTCTCATATTGTAGAAAGAATTGACCCATAGTTCATTTTCATTCTCAGCGGGTTTTCTGATAAAAGTACAAAGTAAAGCTGCGGAGTTTGCACTTTGCCGTCTACAATAACTGGGCTGCCTGGCCATGCTTGTTGCTACAGTTGGTACCACTTCCCATCTCGTAGGAAAATTCAAGCCAATGTCTGGATACATAAGATAAGGATTTACTCCTCCAGCCTCCCAGAAATTCCCAGAATCGTTTGAAAGCATGTTGCCAGTAAACGCCGTGATCAATGGACCAGTGTAAACAATATTTTCTGTTGGTCCATCAGAGAATAAACTTTGCCAAACACCATCTGGAAATGGCTGTCCTAATATAAAGGAGTTTACTAGGTACCTATATACATCCGGATTCAAAAACTCATCAGGCTTATTTACTTCAATACCTACGGAGTTTGTAGTTGTACTTGTTGTTGTTGTGTTTGTATTTATCGCGCGGCTCTGTCCAAATTCAAATCCCACGCTTATTCTTGTGCCGGTCCCAGTGAATTCGGATAGAATTCCAGATCCTACGGCGAGTGAAATACTCTCATTTCCTGAAATCGTCTCTGTAGAACCAGTGGTGCATTCACTTCCTTGACCTTGGTTCCAACTTTTTGTTTGCGT
>JBCCIH010000069.1 GCA_039028315.1 Thermodesulfobacteriota bacterium
ATGTGTGGGACCGATTTTAGCCTCTATTCTTCTATATGCCAGTACGGCTGAGGGAGCAGGGAAAGGGGCTGCACTATTGTTTGTATACTCAATCGGTCTTGGATTGCCATTTTTACTTACCGGGCTCGCGCTTTCAAAAGCCCTGACTGCATTTGGCTGGATTAAACGACATTACAATTTATACAAAATTATAGTGGGCGGAAGCCTAATTATTGTTGGCATACTGATGCTAACTAATAATCTTTTCTACCTTAATATCTATGGCCAAAAGGTTCTCGATTTTATAGGTTTAGACTTTTGGAAGACTTTCTAAAAAACTCAAGGATTTGTAATACACTAAACTGATATAGTATTATTTCCCAATCAACAATGACTAAACCGAACACAGCTATTAGCAGCTTAGAAAATGATCAAATCCATATCTGGAAGATAAATATAAATAATCCCAAGTGGGAACCGTCTCATCTTCTATCTGAAGTGCTATCAAAAGATGAGAAGCGACGAGCGCTAAGGTTAAAATCAGAGAAAGATAAAAATAGGTTTATCGTCTCAAGAGGACATCTGAGAAAAAAACTGGAAAGCTATCTTGAGATTAGTGCTTCCGAAATTGAGTTTTCTTACAATGAATATGGAAAACCATCGGTAAAATCAGAGCAAAATGACAAAAAAATTAAGTTCAATGTATCTCATTCAGCTGATTTGATTATATATGCCGTTAGACAAGGTAGTGAGGTCGGAATTGATGTGGAAAATATTAGAGATGTTAATAAGGCCGATAAAATAATAGGACGTTTTTTTAATAAACAAGAGATTGACTACTATCATTCACACCCACAGCATAAAAAGAAGTCTGCTTTCTTTACCCTTTGGACCAGAAAGGAGGCATATTCAAAGGCTATGGGAAGAGGAATCGGGCTTCCTGCAAAGGAAATCGATCTTAATTTAGTCACAGGGCGGAGTCTTACTACAAATGGGCATAAAGGAAAGTCTAAATGGTCAATTTTTGATATAGAAACTGAAAACGGCTATTTAGCGGCGCTAGCAACTAGGGGTGATAATCCTAATATTTGTTGCTTTGGGTTTTGATTTCTGAGCAAAACTAAGAAAAGGCGCTTAACACCATAATTACTTCCAGTTATAATTACTGACTCTAAATTATTGTGTTTTTATATCTAAGTGACTGAAAATATTTAGTTTGACTACTCGTCATATAATTTTATACTAGTTGCTTATATTTTTTACTGGAGTAACAATCAGCGCAATTAGGGAACTGATTATACTCATTAATAATGTTTTACAACCTCAGCATCGGAGGCTCTCCCGCATGCTGAATGATTAAAGCGAGAAGCTAATAAGAAATAAATACAATATAATGCGAATCCATATTGATTTATATGAAAACGGAGGATTCTAAGTACTATGTCAAACCCGTCTGATAAAGACAAGGAAATGAAGCAGGCCGCTCTGGACTATCACAGTATTGGCCAGAAAGGAAAACTAGAGGTAGTACCTACAAAACCTTGTCTAACACAGTGGGATCTTTCCCTAGCATACTCCCCAGGTGTTGCTGAGCCTTGTCTTGAAATTCATAAAGATCCGCACGATGTATACGAATATACTAATAAGGGAAATCTCGTAGGTGTGGTTTCCAACGGAACGGCTGTGCTTGGTCTAGGAAATATTGGGGCACTTGCCGGAAAGCCTGTAATGGAAGGTAAGAGCGTACTTTTTAAAAGATTTGCTGGTATTGATGCGTTTGATATAGAAATAAGCGCAACTGACCCTGATGAAGTAATTAAAACAGTCAAATATTTAGAACCGACTTTTGGCGGTATAAATCTTGAAGATATCAAAGCTCCTGAGTGTTTTTATATAGAAGAGGAGCTCAAAAAACAAACAGATATACCTATTTTCCATGACGATCAGCACGGAACCGCTATCATTTCTGGTGCCGGGCTCTTAAATGCCTGTGAACTTGTAGATAAAGAGATGAAAGATCTACAAATAGTTTTCAACGGTGCAGGAGCATCTGCTATTGCCTGCGCAGAGTTCTTTATCACACTAGGCGCTAAGAGAGAACATATCATTATGTGCGATAGCCGAGGCGCTATCTATAAAGGCCGTTCAGAAAATATGAATCCCCAAAAAGAGAGCTTTGCGGTTGAGACTAGCGCTAGAACTCTTGAGGACGCCTTGAAGGGAGCCGACGTATTTGCTGGTTTATCCTCAGGGGGCGCTGTGACACAGGATATGGTAAAAAGCATGTCAGACAAGCCAATTATTTTTGCTATGGCAAACCCTGACCCTGAAATATCTTATCCAGATGCAGTTGCGGCAAGAAATGATGTTATTATGGCTACCGGCAGATCAGACTATCCAAATCAGGTAAATAACGTATTAGGGTTTCCATTCATATTTAGAGGTGCTCTTGATGTAAGGGCAAAAGCGATAAATGAGGATATGAAAGTGGCTGCAGCTTACTCATTAGCAAATTTGGCGAAGCAAGGCGCAGACGAAAATGTTGCAAAAGCCTATGGTGAAAAGAGTTTTGAATTTGGTCCTGAATATATAGTTCCAAAACCTTTTGACCCAAGGGTATTGGTATACGAATCTGTTGCTGTAGCAGAGGCCGCAATGAAATCCGGCGTATCCAGGATCCAGATAGACCTTGATGATTACAGAGATAAATTAGAGAAGAAAGTTCAAGAGAAGTTAAAGAGATGGAGCATCAAGTAGCTTTTTTACCCTACAAAGAGCTTTGATACTAACAGACCCAGATCTAAAGAAATCTAAAAAACTAAGAACAGCCCTACTCTCAATAACTGTATCAATATGCTTAATTATAATTAAGCTCATTTTCGGAATTATAACCAATTCCGTTAGCATACTTGCCTCAGCTGCTGATTCATTCCTAGACCTTACCGCCTCATCGGTTAATTACTTCTCAATCAGCAAATCAGAAAAACCGCCTGATCATGACCATAGGTTCGGTCACGGTAAAGCAGAGGGGCTAGCAGGACTCTTTCAATGCTTTGTTATAGGTATTTCATCACTTTATCTTATTTATTTGGCAATTGAGAAGTTAATATACGGCGGTGAGATCGTGTCTGTTGATCTAGGTATCATAGTTATAGCATTCTCAATAGTAGTAAGTTTTATACTTGCAAGGTATATCAAAAAGGTCTCAAAAGAAACCGAGAGTTTGGCTCTGGGTGCAGACAGCCTTCACTACAGCGTTGATGTATATACAAACGTCGGAATCATCCTCACGCTTATCATTATCAAATTCACTGGGCTAGATATTTTAGACCCAATAATTTCTATAATAATAGCAATTGTTATACTCTGGTCTGCAAAAGACATAGTTATTCAGTCAGTAAATATTCTTATGGATAAAGAGCTGCCAGAAGATATTGTTTCTGAAATAGAAAATATAATAATGGATCATGAGCCAGAGGTTAAAAGTTTTCACAAGCTTAAATCTAGAAATGCCGGCACAATAAAGTTTATAGAATTTCATGTAGTTATGGACCATCAACTTACATTTGTTAAATCCCATGATCTAGCCGAGCACATTATACAAGATATAAAAGAGCTTATTCCTAACTCGGAAGTTACCGTTCATGTAGACCCTGACAAGCATATCTGAACCAGTTTTGGTTGAAACCGAAGCTGATTTAATAGATAATCTGAAATATAAAACAATAGTTTGAAACCATTTATTTTAAGTTCGGGTTTATATATACAAAAGCGTTTCAGGAGGAAGTAGAAATGAGAAAATTAATAATTCCTGCATTTGTCATAATAGCTTTTGTATTTGCTGTCCCAACAAGTAGTTTTGCTAAAAAATACCACGGCGGCGGCCACGGATATAAGGGCCACGGAAAAAGCTATGGTTATAAAAGCGGTCAGGGCTATAAGAAAAATTACGGCCATGGCTATAAACAAAGAGGTTATGGCTATAAAGGTGGTCACGGCTACAAACATGCTTACAAGCGCGGATATAATCGTGGATATAGACACGGACACTACAAACCATATTATAAACCCTACTACAGACCTTATTACAGACCATATCCATACAGACCATATGGTTATTATCCAAGGCCCTACCCTGTTTACCCATACATACCGTTTTCGGTCAACCTAGGATTTGTATTCAAATAAGAGTTATTAAGATCTCTGCACCTCAAGGATTTACATGATGAGAAATATATCCCTCTTCATGTAAATCCTTTTTTTATATCCTTGTTGTACTCCTATATTGTGCTGGGTAATATTTCAAGCTCTTCGTATCAAAAAAAGGAAGATTAAGATTCTATGATAAAAGCAGTCATATTCGATATGGATGGTGTAATGATCGACAGTGAACCCCTTTGGGAGAAAACAGAGAGGATTCTTCTTAAAAGAAGGGGTATTGAGTACACAGCTGATTACAGAGACCAGATTGTAGGACTAAATCAGAATGATTCCGGAAAGTTATTGGTTGAAACTTTCAACCTCAAAGATAGCGTTGAAGAAATAATAGATGAGCGAGTAGTTATCCTGACCGGTATCTATGAAGAGGAACTTGAAGTTGTGAAGGAGCTAATTCCGCTTTTAAATCAATTACAAGATTTGGACTATAAACTAGCGGTTGCATCAAGCTCGCCTCTAAGGGTGATAAATTTTGTGTTGGACATGTTTTCTCTTCATCAATATTTTCCGGTTGTGGTATCCGGAGAATGTACGGATGATGGCAAACCTCATCCCGCAATATATCTTCATACTGCTAAAAGATTAGAAATAGATCCAAGTGAGTGCGTTGCGATTGAGGATTCCATAAACGGAGTCAAATCAGCAAAGGCCGCAGGCATGCACTGCATTGCAGTACCTGACAAAAGATTAACTCAAGATCAGTTTAAGATCGCAGATCTCATAGTTCCGAGTCTAAATAGAATTAGCCCGGATTTAATCAAATTTTTTGATTAAATTAAATCATGTTAATCCGCAAAGGCTAAATAGCCCGGAATAATTAATCCCACAAAAGGTATCAAAATTAGTATTCCAAGCCAGCTGGCTTTACCTCTAAGCTCAGCTATTTTCATCCACACAATTATTGCAATAACTATATTCACCAAAGGGATAAAAAATAGAATTGTCCACCAGCCGGGCTTTTGGGCTATCTTGCACATCAAGTAGACATTTACTATTGGAATCCAAGCTAGCCAGGAATTTTCCGTATTAGTTTTATTGGCAATAACCATCAATGTATAGGCAAAATAAACATAGACCAGTACGTAAAGCAAAAACATTCCGACTGCAGAAGAGTCATCCATTAGTAAATCCTCCTTTTGTGTTTATATTGATTCTATTATCTCATTAGCACAAGGTTAGTGTCAAGACTCACTGTGATTTGCATCAAAGAAAGCGAGATATGGTATGAGCAGTATTACAGCGTAAGGAAATAGACATATCAGCCCTAGCCATTTGGAGCGGCCCCTTAGTTCTGAAATATTCATCCAGATAATTGTTGATATTATGATGTTTACTATTGGTATTAAAAAAAGTATCACCCACCAACCCGGCTTACGGGCTATCTTGCAAAGTAGATAAACATTAAGAATAGGAATCCAGGCAAAATTTTCATTCTTGGTATCAGTTTTCCTAGCAAGAATCTTTATACAATAAAAAAGGAAAATAAAAACTAATATAGCTACAAAACCTAGTAGCCCCCTCGAAAATTCATCCATCCACTAATCTCCAACTAAGTTCATATATATTATTTAGTAAAATAATATATACACTGACTACATGCTTAGCAAAAACTTATAGTCTTCCTTTCGTAGGAGGCGCCATAAACTCAGGGCCAACTGGGTCTTTAACAGTCTCACTTAGGATTTTATCTATCTCTGTAAATGCTGAATCATCGAGTGACCAGCCAAATATTTCATCCAGCGGCTCAAGCTGAGATGGTCTTCTAGCTCCCCATAATGCAATATCTTTTTTCTCTTTATCAAGCATCCATCTGAGTGCTAGGTGAATTACCCTCTTACCGTAATTCTCCTGGGCAAATTTATCTAGTTTATCGACTGCAGCTAAGTATTGCTTGAACAGCTCTGAATTCTTGAACTTAGGGTCGACCTTTCTTATATCGTCACCTTCAAAAGTAGTTTTGGACGTCATTCTGCCGCTCAACATCCCGCGGCAAATAGCACCGTAGTGAAGATTTGTGATATTGTTTTCAACAGTGTATGGAATTATGTCTTTTTCTATCTCACGCTCAAATAGGTTATAAGGCGGCTGAGAGGTATGAATCGGAGCTATAGAACGAAATATGTCCTTTTGTTCAATATTATAGTTACTAACACCTATAGCTCTAATTTTACCACTATTTAGAAGCTCAAGCATTGCTTCCGCGGGCTCTTCAAAAGTAGTTTCATAGTCAGGCCAATGGATTTGATAAATATCTATATAGTCACTCTGTAGACGCTCTAAAGAATCGTCAACCTCTTTGAATATCCGCTCTTTAGTAGAATTTCTGTATACCTTACCAGTAGTCCAATCAAGCCCAACTTTAGTTGCCAATATTACCTTATCTCTATTACCGTATTCGGAAACGGCTTTGCCCACGATCTCTTCTGATCTGCCAAAACCGTAGATTGCAGCTGTGTCTATTAAAGTCACGCCTTTATCAAGCGCTTCATGAATTGTCTGAATTGATTCTCTCTCCTCACTACCTCCCCAGAGCCAGCCACCGATTGCCCAGCAGCCAAGCCCTATTCTGGAAGATTCTATATCTGTTCCGCTAATATTCACAAATTCCATATGTTTCTCCTTCTAATCATTCTCGGCTTCTATTAGATCATGAAGTAATTTTCTTACCTCTCTGTATGAAGGCAAATTGAACCTGGCTTTAGTGGGGCCAAAACCTACTTTAATTGAATATCCCCACTCAGGTAAAACCTCGTATATGTCTTCATCCGTCCAGTCATCGCCGATAGAAAGTATAAAGTCCCACTTTACCTTAGACATTAAATGCATCGTGGCTTTACCTTTATTAATTCCTGTATCTTTTACCTCGATTACTTTGTTTCCTTCGAGTACACCTACGTTTAGATTAGCTGTGATATGTAGTAATACATCCTTAAGCTCACCAACCCTTACTAGTGATAGCGCCGGGTCTACTTTTCTGAAATGCCAGACTAGTGAGAAATCTTTTTCCTCAACAAAAGAGCCCGGGGTTCTGTCTACAAACACTTCTAATATTGGTCTTATCTCATCTTTCCATTCATCTGACAACATTTCCAGAGTATCCCAAGACTTCTTCTCTTTTATCCACACACCATGCTCCGCGACCAAACCATTAGATACATTTGAGACCCATCTATCTAATGTTTTTCTGTCTCTTCCGCTAATGATTACTAAATGAGTTTTATGATTTGAAGAAAGTGCGCCTAATATTTCTTTCAACTCCTTATCCGGCTTAACTTTCTCAGGCCTCTCGTTAAATGGCATTAAAGTTCCGTCATAATCAAGCAAAAGCAATGCCCTTTTACTCTTAGCAAAACTTTGAATGAGTTTATTTCTCCTAGATTGGGACAGGCCTTTAGATATAAGATGTTTTTGTATCTCTTTTATATGGCTGATTCTGTCCATAAAATCATGAGCCCATCTTCTGACGTCATAGCGCTCAAGCCTTCCTTGCATTATTGTCATTCTTCTTTTCTGCTCATCAATCGGCATCGTTATCGCTTTCTTAAGCGCGTTAGATGTCCCCTCTAGATCGTTCGGGTTAATAATCAATGCTTCACCGAGCTCTTTTGCAGTTCCCGCCATCTCTCCTAGTATCAAAACCCCGTCCTTGTTTTTACGCGTTGCAACATATTCCTTTGCAACCAGGTTCATACCGTCTCTAAGCGGCGTAAGAAAGAGCACATCAGCAATTGAATATAGGGCGGTTAAATCATCAAAACCAAATGAGCGGTACATATATAATATAGGCGTCCATCCGATAGTGGCGTGCTTACCGTTAATCCTTCCGGCAAGATTATCGACCTGCTCTTTTAAGAGTCTGTAGTGCTCGACCTCTGTTCTAGAAGGAACTGCAACCACGACAAAGATGACCTTCCCTTTGTAGGCCGGGTTCTTATCAAGAAAGTGATCAAAGGCTTCGAGTCTCTCAGGAACCCCTTTTGTGTAATCAAGCCGATCTATAGAGAGAATTACCTTGTAGCCTTCCTTTATATTCTCACTAAACTTTGAGATGCTTGTCTTTACTGCCTCACTATCAGGGGCGCTAGAGAACTTTTTATAGTCTATGCCCATAGGAAATGTATCGACTTTCACGGCATGGTTGCCAAGGGTTATCTGGCCCAGTGTGTGCTCATAACCTAACACACGTCTTACGCTCTCAAGGAAATGGCGTGCGTAGTCAAAGGTGTGAAATCCAATTAGGTCAGATCCCAAAAGGCCCTCTAATATTTCCTTACACCATGGGATTAACCTAAATATTTCAGAAGACGGAAAGGGAATGTGAAGAAAAAAACCAATCTTTACTTTTGGTAGTTTTTCTCTAATCAGTTCCGGCAAAAGCATTAAATGATAGTCATGGACCCAAATTACATCATCTTCATTTGCCACTTCCAACACTGCCTGGCTGAAAGCCTCATTTACCCTGCGGTAGCTGTCCCAATAGCGCTTCTCGTAGTTTGCATACTGAACAAAGTAATGAAAGAGAGGCCATATTACCTCATTACAAAAACCTTGGTAGTAGTTCTCAAAATCTGCCCTTCTTAGAAAAACAGGTATGTAATTATCCCCTGCAAGCAGCTGTTGTAATTCCCTTGTGTCAGACTTAGTGCTATAGCCAGACAGTGTTATACCTGGCCATCCGATCCACAATTGCTCTTGGCCCATATCAAGAGAGCCTACGCCAGTTACAAGACCCCCTACGCTTGGTTGGAAACTAAATTTGGATTTTTTCTTGGATACAGTGACGGGCAATCGGTTGGAAACAATTATTAGCTTTCCCATAACGTATATAGACTATACCTACTTTATAATGAATAGAAATAGAATGTTGACATAGAAAATACAGTTCATATTATTATTTATAATGGCAATTAGAATATTCTATCTATTTCTGATTTTTAATATTGTGCTCTGCTATGGACTAAGGTGCAATACATCCGTGAGCTTCGCCGCAACTCCGGTGGAAGCTCAAGAGAGCTGCCACAGCATGGATCACAGCAAATCTAAAGATGCTGAAGCATCTACTATTATGCAGAATTACGACGATAGATCAGAATTGCATGTCTTATGCTGTGAAGAATCACTTACGAATAGTACTACTGATCAATATATAAAAGTTAAAATTACAGAAGTGCCAAGGACTTGGGAACTTTTTAATCATAACAAGTCTAGCCCGAACCCTAATAATTTTACTTATAAAGATAAAGACCCCCCTGATATACAAGTTTTAAACTCAAGCTTTCTGATCTGATCTCCATTAAATCCTATTACTCGGCTCTTTAGTCGAACAAAGAGTAGTAGAGTTGTATTTAATTATGGGATTTTATATGGAGAAAACTATGACACTTAGAATTAATTATATGATATTTGCAATAATTATAGTTAGTTGCGCAAGCATTTTTGCTTTTGATACGAACGCACAACAAATAAGAGAATACAATCTGGAAATAGATAATAAAATGGTCAATTTTACCGGAAAGGACAAGATGGCCATTTCAGTTAATGATTCTATTCCTGCGCCCACACTGTATTTCAAAGAAGGCGAGACAGCCAAAATAAACGTTAAGAACAATCTGGACACTAATACGTCTGTGCATTGGCACGGGATTTTGCTGCCAAACAGACAGGACGGTGTTTCATACCTCACCACTCCCCCTATTACGCCCGGAATGACATACACTTTTGAATTCCCGCTAATTCATAGCGGCACTTATTGGTATCATTCCCACACAGGACTTCAGGAACAAAAAGGTGTGTACGGCGCAATTGTGATTGAGCCTAAAGAAAACAGGACTGATATTGAAGTACCAAAAGTGCAGGAAACAATTGTGCTTTCAGACTGGACAGATCAAAACCCGCATGAAGTTCTAAGAGACCTTAAGCGCGGAAGTGAGTATCAGGAATTTAAAAAAGGCTCTATGCAAACCGTTTACGGAGTAATAAAAAATAAGGCAATAGTCGACAACTTTAAGCGTTCACTTAGGAGAATGCCTCCGATGGACTTATCCGACGTCGCCTATGATGCCTTTTTGATAAATGGTAAGCAGCAATCAGAGTTCAAAGCTCAACCTGGAGAAAAAATACTGCTAAGGATAATTAATGCAGGTGGGGCTAGTTATTTTTATCTGAATTATGCTGGCGGTGATATGGAGGTTATCGCGGCTGACGGAGTGGATGTTAAGCCATTTAAAACCGATAGGATGTTGATGGCTATAGCAGAGACATACGATGTAATTATTACTGTCCCGAAGAGTGGATCAGCTGAGTTTCGGGCCACTGCCCAGGACGGCTCTGGTCATGCATCGCTATTTATTGGCGAAGGAGATAAGGTTCTGGCACAGGACATACCTAAACCTAATCTATATAAGATGGACCACTCTCACATGATGATGGACCATGAGGGACATGGGGATATGGAGAAAAAAGAAATGGAGATGGACCACTCTATGAAAGAGCATATGGACCATAGTTCTATGGATCATGGCTCAATGGATCATAGCAACAAGCATATGGATATGTCTCATGATATGAAAATGGATACTAATCCGCGCCCAATGCCTCCATATAAATATCTTAGATCTGTTATGCCAACTAGTCTTCCTAAA
>JBCCIH010000070.1 GCA_039028315.1 Thermodesulfobacteriota bacterium
ATAGATTGGCGCTGTTATTGGCGCCCATGTTTTCTTAAAAATAGTTATAAATGCAAAAATCAATCCACCAATCAGCCCGCCGTATAGCCAGTACATAAGGCTCGCGTTTTCAAGCCCTCCTTCAGTTGTTATGCCGCTCTCATAGAACATATCCCAAACCCAAACCGCAGGGATTACAACAAGCGCAAGAAGGATCAGTGTTTTGTTTATGGTCCCGTTTATAGTCATAGCTCCGGCTGTTTGAATGCCAGGCTGGTATTGCTCAAAGGTATTGTTGCCAAGAGCCGGGTTTGAACTTTTCATATCTTAAGCCTCCAATTGCTGCTCACCTATTATCACAGCGATATTATATCATCTGATTGTTAGATTTTCATGAAATTCTTCTATCCGCCATTTTGGTATAATCGCCCTTGATAAGTATCCCTATTTTCGAGTTCTTTTTCTATCGCCTGGAGGATCTGAAGATGAGATTTTCCCCAATCCGGAGCAATAAGAAGCTGGTGTGGAGTGTCTGTAAATAGCCTCTCGATGATCATATCCGGTGATAGTCGCTCTAAAAAATCAACTATAAAAGTTATGTACTCTTCAAATCCAAATAGTTCAAAAGGCTTTTCAACATACATTCTAGCAAGCTGAGTATTTCGTACAATATGAAGGTTGTGTACTTTGAAAACATCAATTCCCAAAGATGAGATCTCATCAGCCATATAGAGCATTTCTTCTTTGGTTTCTGTAGGCATGCCGACGATTATGTGTGCTCCAATCTCAAAACCCCTCCCCTTTGACATCTCTATTGCATCTAAGACAGATTGGTAATTATGCCCTCTGTTCATATAATCTAAGGTTTTGTCATAAATTGACTCTATACCGTATTCAAGACAAACATAGCATTCTTTGGCAAGCCCTTGGAACATGTCTAGTTTTTCTTCATCAACGCAGTCTGATCTGGTACCTACTGCTATTCCGATAACGTCATCATAACTCAGGGCTTGACGGTACATTTGCTCTAATTTATCTACAGAGTCATAGGTGTTTGTATATGATTGAAAATAAACAATAAATTTCTCTGCTTTAAATCTATTTCTAAGATACTCCATACCGTTTGAGATCTGCTGATCCATCGTGTAGCGAGCCCTTGCATATGGAGGAACAAAGCTGTCGTTATTACAGTACACGCAGCCGCCAATCGCTAAATTGCCGTCACGGTTTGGGCACGTGAAACCCATATCTACTGAGAGCTTATTTACTCTGTAGCCGAGTTTTTCTTTTATATATGGCCTGTAGGTATTATAGCGCTGCATTAGAAAAGCCCCGCAGATGGGCAAAGATGACTAAGCATACAATCCCCGCATATTGGTTTTCTGGCATGGCACACTGTACGTCCGTGATCACCCAAGGAATTTGAGAAAATTGTCCATTTCTCCTGAGGAATTAATTCATTTAAATCATATTCGATCTTAGTCGGGTCAGTATTTTTTGTAAACCCAAGCCGTGTTGACAGCCTTTTTATATGAGTGTCTACGATTATTCCCGGTATGCCAAAATAATTTCCGAGCACTACATTTGCAGTTTTTCGCCCTACCCCTGCTAGCTTTGTGAGCTCATCCATTGTCTTGGGAACTTCCCCGTCATATTCTTCTACTAGAGCCTTTGTGCAGTTAACGATCGACTTAGCCTTCGCGCGGTAAAATCCGCACGAATGTATCTCCTCTTCAAGCTCGCTTTGATCAGCTTTCGAGAATTCATATGGAGTTGGATATTTTCTAAACAGCTCAGGTGTTACTTGATTAACTCTTTTATCAGTACACTGAGCAGAGAGTATACAGCCGATTAACAGCTCAAACGGGCCTTCAAAGTTTAGATGACACCTTGCATTTGGATATTCATCTTCAAGCAGAGATAGTACCGCTAGAGCTGTTTGTTTCTTCGCAGATTCAGTTTCCCTTATTTTAGTTGATGCCCTTTTATTCACCTTAGTTCACAAAATAAAAAAGGGGATATGCACAGGACATATCCCCTTTAGTTATTTATCTATATCAATTTGGGATTTTAGTCCTTTCTAGCTGGCTCCAGACCTTCTTTGCCCTCAAAGAAATCGGCATTCATTTCAGTGTATTCGCTCCATTTTTCTGGGAGCTCGTCTTCGTGAAAAATGGCATCAACAGGACATGGATCTACGCAAGCGCCGCAATCAATACACTCTTCAGGATGAATGAAAAGTTGGCTATCGCCTTCGTAGATACAGTCTACAGGGCACGCTTCAACACACGCTTTATCTTTAACGTCAACGCACGGCTCTGCAATAATATATGCCATTATTAAATACCTCCGAATAAAATTATGTCTTGATAATAATACTTAATGAGCTTGGTACTCGCAACAATTCTAGTCTTATGACAAGCTATTTCACTGCGTATCCTCAGTGTTTTCGCCAGAAGGCTCTTGATTAGCTTCGGGTGCCGGCTGCTCTGCCGCTCCATCAGATAACTCTGAACCTGAGCTTTGCTCAGCTGGCTGCTGCTCTTGCTGAGCGGGCTCTTGTGCAGCTGATCCTTGGTCCTGGCCACTGTTATCAGGGGGAATAGGCTCTTGCTGTGAAGTGTCAGTTGGTGAGGCTATATCAGTGGTTTGCTGTGTCGTAGGTATATCAGTAACAACTGATGTGTTAACGTTCTTAGCTGCAAAATAACCTAGGGTTAAAGAACTAAGCAAGAACAAGACCGCGAGCACTCTAGTGACCTTAGATAAAAACGGCACAGCACCTGCTGCACCAAATACAGATTCACTTGATCCTCCGCCGCCGCCAAACACAGACCCCAAATCTCCACCTTTACCCGGCTGAAGTAATACAACAACAATGAGCAATATGCTCACAACAATATGTATTGCTTGCACTGAATAAATTATTAGTTCCACTTTTCTCTACTCTCCTGCAATTTTTACTATTTCTACAAAGGAATCCGCATTAAGACCCGCGCCTCCTATAAGCGCTCCGTCTATATGTTCCATATTGATTAGTTCTTCAATATTTCCTACGTTTACACTTCCCCCGTAAATTATCCTGATTAATTCAAAACCTTGACCGAATATATTACCTGTTATTTCACGAATTGTGGCATGAACATGCTCAGCTTGTTCTGGAGTTGCATTTTTACCAGTCCCAATTGCCCATATTGGCTCATAGGCAATAACGAACCGTCTTGGGTCATCAAGCACTAAATCTGACATTGCACTTTTAACTTGTGTAGTGACTTTTTCGATTGTGTTGCCCTCTTCCCTTTCTTGTAATGTCTCGCCAACGCATACTATTACATTTAGTCCGTCATTTAGTGAAGCACCAATTTTTTTCTTAACAACCTCATCTGTCTCGCCTAATATACCTCGCCTTTCTGAATGACCAATAATTGTCCACTCACATCCGGCATCAACAAGCATTGCTGGAGAAACCTCTCCGGTGTAGGCTCCTCTGTCTTCCCAAAATACATCCTGAGCGGATAGCTCAATTTGCGTATCTGCTATTAATCCATTGACAATATCTAAAGCTGTATAAGGCGGTGCAAGTACTATATCAAGACCATGGTCTATACCAGATACTCCAGAGATAATGCTTTGGGTAAGCTCAGTTGCCTCAGCTCTTAGCATATTCATCTTCCAATTGCCGGCTATCATATTTCTTTTCATCAAAGTCGCCCTTTAATTGCCTCAATACCAAGCAGCTCTTTACCAAGTAAGTAATCCACTGAACACTGACCACCATATGAGATAAAGCTTCTACCCTCCTGCCCAACTGCATCAAGAGCTGTGTCTATTGTGTCTTGTCCAATGATTACACTGAAAATATCTGACTCGGCCAATGCCCTAGCCATAAACTCAGTACCCTTTTTAAACTCATCGTGCTCACATATGCCCAAAGGTCCTGACCAAAGAACAGTTTTTGCCTTTTCTATTCTACTTTGGAAATCTGATTGAGCATCAGGGCCAATATCAACGACCTTCATATCCTTTGGCAAACGGCCGCCTGAAATTATAAAGGAACTCTCATAATTGTTCAAATCACCTTTTATTGCAAGAAGATCTTGTGGTAAAACCAAATTTATATTTCGTGTCTCAGCAGAAGAGATAAACCTCTTAATTCTATAAATTGCATCTTTTTCTATTTGCGATCTCCCAGTCTCACCGCCAAGGACATTTAGAAATGTATTTGCAAAAACCCCACCTAATATTACTGTATCAACTTGGTCCAGCATATATTCAGCAAGCTCAAGCTTTTCTAAAACGTTGGAGCCTCCTAGAATTGCTGTGAAAGGTCGTTGGGGATTTTTAATACTTTCTAGGTTTTTTATTTCATTTTCGAACTGAAAGCCTATGCACAAATTTTCAAAGTAATCACAGATGCTGACTATAGATGCATAGTTATGATCGCAAAGAGAAAACGCCTCATTTACATAAATATCTGCACATTCTGATAATTTTCTCGCATAGTCAGAGCTATTTTCAATCTCCCCCTTTTGAAACTCTAAATTCTCAAGCAGCATTACCTGACCCGGTTGCATATCAGTGCCTATTTTCTTAACCGCCTCTCCAATTGAATTATCCGGAAAGTAGATTTCAGTTCCAAGTGATTGTGAAAGTATGCTGCCCACAGCTTCAAGACTATATTTTTTGTTGTATCTACCTTTTGCATTTCCAAAGCTTGAAGCAATAACAACTTTGGCATTCTGAGCTAGAGCATATCTTATAGTGGGTAGAGCGTTGATAATTTTTCTATTATTTTCAGCTGATGTATCACCAATAGTTGGAAAATCGAAATCGACTCTGATGAAAACTCTTTTCTCTGCGATATCTATTTGGGCTATTGATGGCAGTGTCATAAAGCCATTTCCGCCTTTTCAATATATTTTTGCAAACGAGCTATTCCTTGTTCTATATTTGAAATAGAAGTTGCGTAGGAAAATCTTAAATACCCCTCGCCACCAGCGCCAAAATCAATGCCCGGCGTAACTGCAACATGAGCTTTTTCCAGAATATCAAATGCGAGCTCGTGTGAGTTAGGATTTATTCTGCTTGCATCAACAAACACATAAAAAGCACCCTCAGGCTCAGCCTGAATTTCAAAACCAAGCTTTTTTAGTCCACTAATCATAGCTTTTCTTCTTTCATCAAACTTAAGCGCCATATTATTGGCCACATCCTGAGCACTATTGAGTGCAACCACTCCGGCTCTTTGTACAAAAGCGTTTGGTGATATAAAAAGATTTTGCTGAAGCTTTTGAATTGGTCTAATAAATTCCCCTGGAGCTATTAAATAACCAAGCCTCCAGCCTGTCATTGAGTAGAATTTGGAAAACCCATTTACTGCAAATGCTTTATTGGTAAATTCATAAATAGTTTTCGCCTCACCTTGATAGACAAGTCCATGATAGATTTCATCTGAAAGAATATGTATACCTAAATCGGCTATCTTTTTCATAACCTCGGGCTTAAGCACGATACCAGTTGGGTTAGCAGGAGAGTTAATAATAATGGCTTTGGTTTTACTAGTTATCTCATTGCGTAATCTATCCACATCTATTTGAAAACCTTCATTTTCATAGATTCTAAAAGTTTTTGGAACCCCTCCCGCAATTTTTATGATCTGAGGATAACATGCATAGTGCGGGTCAGTTATCAAGACTTCATCCCCTGGCTCGATAAGTGAGATAATAGATAGATATAAAGCAGGAGAGCTGCCCATTGTGATAATCACATTATCAGGATCTATAGATACTCTGTAATTTGTTTTGTAATTTTCAGATACGGCTTGTCTTAGTTCAGGTATACCCAAGCTATGAGTATATTTTGTATCTCCTTCATTTATGGACCTAAGAGCCTCTTGTGAAATTACATCAGGAGTTTCGAAGTCCGGCTCGCCAACTTCAAAATGAAAGACTCTGTGGCCTTGGGCTTCTATTTCCTTTGCTTTCTCCAAAACGTCCATTACGTAAAAAGGAGATAGCTCTTGTGAAAGCTTAGATGGCATGGGGCTTAATAATAAGGAATAAGGGACTTATTGTCTAGGTGAGGCAAAATGCAACTATAAGACTGCTTGCTTTTCTTCTTTTCCAAGTGCTTTTTCAATTTTCTTTTTTAGTAACTCTCGTTTGAGCCTTCCCAGCCTGTCAATAAACAAAACGCCATCAAGATGATCAATTTCATGCTGGAATACTCTTGCAAGAAGGTCATCGCATTTAATCTCCAAAAGCTCCCCATCACGGTTGTATCCCTCTACAACTACCTCAAATTTCCTTTTCACATCGCTCACGAAGCCAGGGATGCTAAGACAACCCTCCTCTCCGATGACTTCGCCATCAGAAAAGACAATCTCTGGATTAATGAGCTCAATGAGTTCAGCTCTATCTGGAGGAAGCAAGATTTCTTCCCCCTCTTCACTCTCTTTAATTCTTTCTCTTGGCTGTATATCGGCTACTAAAACTCTTTTGGAAATACCCACCTGAGGTGCTGCTAACCCTACCCCCGGTGCTTCATACATGGTGTCTGCCATGTCATCCAGTAGTTCAATTAAATCATCATCTATCACTTCTACCGGTTCACATTTTTTCCTTAGAATAGAGTTAGGATAGAGAAGAATATCGCGTAGTGCCATAGAAAATTAATGCTATCAAAATGGACAGAATTGTCAATTTCACTATTTTACAATTCTTTGGTATAGCTTAAGATTTTCAACAAGTATTTATAAATAGTTTTTGTAACTACTCGTCGTTTAATTTACCGATTAGCTCACGACTAGGCCTAAAGTGAGGTAATTTCTTAGATGAAACCGTAACTTTATCGCCAGTTCTAGGATTACGGCCTTCATATGAACCATAGCTTTTTGTAAAAAAGCTTCCAAATCCTCTAATTTCGATTCTACCATCATTTTCGAGAACCTCTGTCATATGCTCAATAATGGTATCGAGAATCTGCTCTGATTGTGAAGGTTGCAAATTAAATTTGTCGGCCAATTCTTTTTCAATATCTGATCGTTTCATGCAATGACCCCCATCCGAATTAACTGAGTCTAAAAAATACCCATCCCAAATGCACTTTAGATAATTTTCAAATGTTTGTCAAGTGTTATATGATAGTTACAGCAAGTTCATATAACCCCGTCTTAGTTATGACTAAGCCGTGAATCAGCTAATTATGTTCTTGCTGACTTACGTCCATTTGCTTTTTTTGCATTCTTCTTTGCAACTTTTGTAGCCTTCTTTCCCTTTCCGGTATTATCCTTAAATCTTTTTAAGTGAACATCCGAATAGGATCCTTTTGGGTAATGTTCGTCATAGAATTCAACATCGATGTTCATAGCCTGGAACACTAGCCTCATGTACATAGGATCTACAAAAGCTGGGAACCTTCCATAGGTATCGTAAATATAATTTGCGACATCCTTTACAATCTGCTTCGTTGTCTCAGTTGGTTTTGGAGCTCTCATTAAATGCTTATCTGCTTCTGTGTATGGAAACGGCTTATTAGATTCCCAGTTGGCATCTTTATGTTCATGGAACATATCAATAGCTTCGTTCATATCTTTGTAATATGGAGGACAGTAGCCCTGAAAAACTCCGTCTCTACCAACTGGAATGGTAGTCGGAGGATTAATTACACCTTTCTTAGGCTCAACAAATCTAAATCCTAGTCCTTTGAAAAGATCAGGAGCTGCACCCAAAGCAAATCTTGGGATGAAACCGCTAAATGTCCATCCTGCAAGACCTAAAGCCTGTAGTGCGAGGCTCATGTTCTGGCATATAAATGCTTGTTCAACATTTAGTCCTGTTAGTACGCGTGACTCAAGATCAAATAGCGAGAGTTTAACGCTATCTTTTAATCTACCCTTCTTTATCCACTTACTAACTCCAGCAGGTTTTCCGGTGAGATCATCAATAATTGTGAACCCATAAGTATTACTACAATATAGGTGTAGTAAGTTTAAGTACTCCTCAGTAATATCAGTTACCGGAATATAAACTGATGTTCCGGGCTTATTAGTATTCCATTGGTTAAAATTAAATAGTCCTGGCATACGATCGGGCAGATCAGCCCTACCGTCATCAAGTTTTACAAGGCTTTCTCTATAGAGTTCAAGCACTCTTTCCATTCTCTCGTTACGGTCCATTTTAAAGAACATATCGAGCTCATGGTTTTTGGGAAGCATATGTTTTACATCTATGTGATATAGTCCGTTATCGTTTGTGAAAAATAGTTCTGTACCATGGTTATTACACGCTGATGGCCAGGTGCGCCCTGTCCACTGACATAGCAGATCAATTCCTGTCTCTGGTGGCAGATCGGCAAGACATAGCCCGGTAAGTCCAGTTCCGGACCAAGCTAAAAGTGCCTCATCTAGCTCTTCAAGTGGTAGAGGATCGTAGTTGGATGTATAGCCTAAAGTCTGATCGGGAAGATCCATACCAAGCCCAAACCTTCTTGAGCGACGGTTAAAGATAGAATCGAATAAAGGATATTTTAATGCGTCTTCATATCTCTTTGGTAATTTAAATTTACCATTGCCTTTCCCATTT
This sequence comes from Thermodesulfobacteriota bacterium, assembly GCA_039028315.1. NCBI lineage: Bacteria > Pseudomonadati > Thermodesulfobacteriota > Thermodesulfobacteriota bacterium. The sequence goes on from JBCCIH010000070.1 coordinate 8,562, forward strand.
TTACTTTTGCCGTTACCCTTTTTAGCCATGCGATGCCTCCGGATGTTATAAAAGTTTTTTTGTATTTAAAACCCCATAGAAATTTAAAGTAAGTTGGCAATAATTGCAAGGCATTTCGGCATACAATAAAGAGATTAGGAGTTAACTCATAAAAAGGCTATTAATCTTTATCATTTCATTTGCACTTTTAGTGTTGACTGTTCCATGGTTTTTTACTGGATTTGGAGATGCTGAATTTTTAGGATTTCCACTATGGGCAGTTTACAGCTTATGCATGAGCATTGTCTATGCAATTGTTATCGCTATATTACTCGGACGATATTGGAGCGTATCGGCAGACGACAACAATAGAGACTCAAAGGGCGGTGCATCATGAACACAGATGCACTTTTAAACTCAGGCGGCATCATATTCATGTCTGCCTATTTAGGCTCCTTAATACTAATAGGTCTTTTGGGGAAACTTAAGCAAAAAGAGAACTCACTCTCAGATTTTTACCTAGCCGGCAGGAATATGGGGTTTTTTGTATTGTTCTTAACTCTTTATGCAACTCAATACAGCGGCAACACTATTGTTGGATATGCCGGAAAAGCATATAGAGAGGGATACACAGTCCTTTTAAGTGTAACATTTATGATGTCAGTTATTGGTGGGTATCTTTTATTTGCTCCTAAACTATACAGACTATCTAAGAAGTTTAATTTCATAACTATTGGTGATTATATCCAGCACCGCTATAACTCTAGAGTTCTTACAATTCTAGCGGTTCTATTATTAATAATTGCACTAGCAAACTTTATACTCACAAACTTAAAAGCGATGGGTCACATTGTTGAAGCAACAACTGGTGGACAAGTTTCTTTTGTATATGGCGTGCTAGCCCTCTCACTAATCATGGTTATATACGAAACTCTTGGGGGGCTAAGGAGCGTTGCTTGGACAGATGTAATTCAAGGAGTAATTTTACTACTAGGTTGCGCTATTATATTTATAGCCATTCAATACCAATATGACGGCCTTAGCTCAGCAGCAGAATATTTTAAAACCAATAGCCCAGATATTTGGGCAGCCCCCACATGGGAAGAGAAAAGAGTCTGGCTAAGCACTTTATTAATAGTTATTTTTGGAATCTCAATTTATCCCCAGGCAATACAGCGTATATACTCAGCAAAAGATGAGCGTACATTAAAACGCTCACTCCAAGTGATGGTATTTATGCCATTAGTGACTACTTTCTTTATTGTAGTTATTGGAATAGTAGGCAGCGCGCAAATGCCAGGACTTGATAGGGACGGAAGTGAGCAGATTACTCTTATATTGCTTAGCGATATTGCAAAAAATATCCCAGGTATTGAGTATGTAATAATTTTATTTATCACAGCTGCAGTTGCCGCTATTATGTCGACTGTCGACTCAGCCCTTTTGGCTATATCTTCACTATTTACACAAGATCTCTACAGGATTGCAAAACCAAAATCCTCACAGCACCATCTGACATTTATGGGAAAGTTCTTTTCATGGATTATCATGGCCGTAATGGCTTATATGGCTATACACCTTCCGCAGACAATATGGAGACTAATGGAAATAAAGCTTGAGATTCTCTCTCAGGTAGCGCCTGCAATAATTTTAGGAATTAATATAAAATCCTTAAAAAAAGAAGCTATATTTTCAGGTCTCCTGGTGGGACTCTTAATCACATTTGGAATCATGTACCTAAATTGGCAGGGTATGTCGGATAATGCGAGGCCTTGGGGATTTCATGCAGGACTTTGGGGACTTGCAGGTAATCTCATCACGATAGGTGTAGTTTCTATCTTGATGATGAGAAGAAATAAATTTAGTAGTGTTCATTGATTAAAGGTTAGGACCTCTATGATCTCCGGCAAAGATCATATCGCTACTAGGCCTTTCTGCCCCACCCTCAGGCTCTATAGTCACTGAATAATGTTCTATGTTCCCTAGATCGGAAAGTGCTTCTAGCTCGACAAAATGACTACCCTTAGCGTCA
>JBCCIH010000071.1 GCA_039028315.1 Thermodesulfobacteriota bacterium
CATAGGCTCGTTTTACCTGAAATAAGAACCACTTCGGCCCCTCTATTTAACGCTTCCTTGGCAATTGCATAGCCCATTTTACCGCTTGAAGGATTTGAGATATATCTAACTGAGTCAATGAATTCCCTAGTTGCGCCAGCCGTAACAAGCACTTTTTCATCTGTCATATCATCAGGTGTGAGGGTCTTTTCTATCTCAGAAAGTATTACATCTATGTCTGGCAGTCTGCCTTTTCCTTCCCAACCGCAAGCCAGCTCGCCTTCGCCCGGCTCCATAATTATAAATCCTCGGTCTTTTAACTTTTCTAAGTTCTCCTGAACTGCAGGGTTTTCGTACATATTCACATTCATTGCAGGGCAAAGTATGATAGGCGCTTTGGTGGCAAGGATTATTGTAGATAAGAGACTGTCAGCAATACCGTTAGCAACTTTCCCTATAAAACTAGCCGTAGCAGGTGCTACAACCATTAGGTCCGCGCTGTCCGCCAGAGTGATATGACCAATTTCAGATTCCCACTCAAGGTCAAAGGTATTTATTGCTACTTTGTTGCCGGATAGCGTTTGGAGCGTGAGAGGGGTAATAAACTCAGTAGCGTTCTTAGTCATTACTACCTGAACGCCAGCGCTTTTCTTGACTAGACCTCTGACAAGCTCGCAAGACTTATAAGCCGCTATGCCGCCTGTTACCCCTACAATTACATTTTTTTCTTTTATGATAGACATTTTACTTACTTATAAGTTTATATCATAACAAATAACAGTAAATAGTTCCGCTTTGCTAAAAAAATATAATTTTATGTACGGTGAGGTTTGACAAATTCAAATAGGTGTATATACTCCTAATTATGTCAACAGATGTTAATAAGTCAAATCAATTATCGAAAGAGAAAATTATGGAGGGCCGAGGCTGCGCGGGGTTTAATCTCAAAATGGCAACTAGAGCAGTTCAGAACTACTTTGATAAAGCTTATAGAAAAATCGGATTAGAGGGCACTCAATATACAGTGCTTTCCCACATTTATGTAGTAGGGCCAATACCTCTATCTAAACTTGCTGAATTGATGTACGTAGACAGAACTACACTAGGACGAAATTTAAAGCCTCTTGAGAAAAGGGAGTTAATTGAGATTAAAGCAGGAAAAGACAAAAGAGAAAAACTGATCGCAATTACAGAAAATGGTAAAGAAGTCTTAGCTAAAGCACTACCGGTTTGGAAGCAAACACACGAACAAATAAAAACAATATTGGGTATTGATAACTGGGAATCAATGCTAGAAAACCTTAGGACACTTACCACGGAGCTTAAAGAGAAATAAAAAAAATTAGATATAAGTGTGCATATACACTTATGTTTAGAATTTGTGATAAAAAAATCAAAATTTGAAGAATCGCTATGGACCAGGAGAATGAGCATGCGCGCCAATTGTTTAAGTTATAGGTTTAACATTTCGACTAGATCACCATTTAAGATCAGCAAATTCAATCTTGTGTTGGCAATTTTTACATCCTTGCTGTTGTTAAGTTCATGCGGCAATGGAGATGACAATTTGGCGAATACCAACACTTTGGCAGTTTCCACCTTGATTGCAGAGCAAGTCCCTGAGTACAAAATCACTCAGAGCTATGTAGGAGAAGTTGAGTCTGCACGGATGAGTAGAATAGGCTTTGAGATTAGCGGCATGCTGGAAGAAATAGCATTTGATGAGGGGGACTCTGTTAACAAAGCTCAGGTTATGGCAACCCTCGACACTGACCGCCTTAAAGCCCGGCGTGCAGAACTTGTGGCAACAAGAGATCAGGCAAAAGCCAATCTTGAGCTAGCACAGATTACGAGACAGAGAACAAAGGAAGCACTTGATCTAAATGCTGTTTCATTTCAGGAATATGATGAGGCGGATAAGAGTTATAAAGCCCAGAAAGCTTCGTTGGAGCAGGCAAAATCCGCAGTCAAAACTCTTGATGTAGATATAGAGAAATCAAAACTAAAAGCCCCTTTTGATTCTGTTATTTCAAAGAGGTATTTAGATGAGGGAGAAGTTATTCAACCTGGTCAAGAGGTTTTTGAAATTCTGGAACGTGCGAGTCCTGAGGTCAGAATTGGACTTGCTACATCTATGATTGACGGAATTAAAGTCGGGGATCCTATAGAAATAAAAGTAAATGGTAAATCTTATGATTCTAAAGTAAAGACAGTTCTGCCTATAAGGGGACAGAATACAAGAACGGTGGATGTAATACTCTCTGTAGAAAACGACTTTAAAGATATAAGACAAGGTGATATTGCATCTGTGAATATTGAAAAACTGGTATCAAAAAATGGTTTTTGGCTACCGCTAACTGCACTCACAGAGAGCTCAAGGGGGCTTTGGTCCTGCTATGTAGCTATTCCTCTTGGTGATGTTGACTCTGTAAAAGGTGCAACACACAGACTTGAGCGTCGGGAGCTTGAACTGTTACACCAAGAATTCGAGATGGTCTATGTGCAAGGAACTATTAGCGATGGAGATATAATAGTTTCTGAAGGAATACAGCGTCTTGTGCCCGATCTGCTTGTTAAAATTAACAATTCCACCTCAGCTAGTGGAGGTGCCGAGTGAGCACCCTATTTCTTCGCAACAAATACCTTTTAGTACTCTCGATAGTAATAATCCTGGTCGCAGGCGTCTCAGCGATTATTTCACTCCCCCGCTTGGAGGATCCTAGAATTACAAATCGCAATCCTCTTGTAATAACAGTTGTTCCAGGTGCATCTGCTGAGAGGGTGGAAACACTTGTTACAGAAAAAATTGAGGAAGAGCTTAAAGAAGTCTCTGAGATAAAAGATGTTGAATCGACCTCACAGGCAGGTATATCCCTTGTGAGTATAGAGCTTAAAGATGAAGTTACAACAGAAGATAATGAAGAGATTTTCTCTAAAATAAGAGACAAGTTATCAGATGCAGTCGTAAATTTCCCAAAAGAAGCGAGGCTTCCTATCTTCGATGACAAGAGGGGCCCGATTGCTTTTACATTGATTTTAGGAATTACTTGGACCCACGATACTGATCCTAAACTCGGCGTGCTTAACCGTCTGGCTGAGGATTTAGCTGATAGGCTCAGAAACGTAAGCGGCACAGAGCTTGTGAGAATATATGGAGAGCCTACAGAAGAGATTACAGTTACTGTAGATCAGGATGAGCTTTCAAAGCTTGGTTTAAGTACTGTTGACGTCTCAAGCAAAATTGCCCAGGCTGATTCTAAAGTGCCGGCCGGTCTTCTTCGTTCTGAAAACACAGATCTATTTATGGAGGTCCAGGGGGAGCTTGATTCCCTCTCTAGAATTGGCGAAGTGCCGCTTATGACTAACGGCGCAAGCTCTGTTCTTAAAATTGGTGACGTCGCTCAAATCGACAGAAATTGGCAAGATCCCCCTTCGGAAATTGCACTGGCAGACGGCAATAGAACAGTATTTGTCGGAGTTAGGATGAGTGATGACATAAGGGTTGATAAATGGGCAAAAATCGCAAAAGCCCAGATTGATGATTTCACCTCTACCATAGGATCTGGGATTGAAATTGAAACAGTGTTTGATCAGAGCATTTATACAAACGAAAAGCTCTCTCAATTGGGCGGAAATTTGATTGCTGGAGCTCTGGTAATTATGGCTGTCATATTTTTTATTATGGGCTGGAGATCGTCTTTAATCATCGGCTCGGCTCTCCCACTGGTTGCGGCATCAGTTTTATTTATAATGATCTTAAGAGGCGGCGCACTTCATCAGATGTCGATATTCGGCATGATCATAGCACTTGGGTTACTGATTGATAATGCAATTATAGTGGTGGATGAAGTTAATAGCTATCTTCAAAACGGATACAAAGCTCTCGAGGCCGTCCGCCTCACAGTGAATCATCTATTTGCTCCACTTTTAGCTTCGACTCTTACTACAGTACTTGCTTTTATGCCCATACTTCTTCTTCCTGGGAATGCGGGGGATTTTGTCGGCTCTATTGGCGGTAGCGTAATTATGGCAATTATTGCTTCATATCTGATCTCGCTTACTATAATTGTTTCACTTGCGGGAATCTTCGCAAAAGCACCTGGAAAAAATCAAAAAAGACGCTGGTGGAAAAACGGCTATCAAAATGAGCATCTTAGCTCATCCGCTAAAAAATGGCTCTTAAAAGGTATGAAAAAGCCTGTTTTTGCTATTATGGTTGCTTTTATTCTTCCAGTTCTCGGATTTATTCTTTCAACACAGCTCGGAAATGAATTTTTTCCTCCAGTTGACCGTAATATGTTTGAAGTAAAAGTCTGGATGCCCCCCGAATCATCAATACTAAATACTAAAAAGCAGGCCCAAGAGATTGAAAAGGTAGTCAGAGAGTTTGAAGGGGTAGAGAATGTTAACTGGCTTATTGGCGGTAGTTTCCCTATGGTTTACTACAACTTAATTATGAATAAAGACGATACGCCTTTTTATGCACACAGCATTATAACGACTGATTCAAGTAATACGACAAAGAAACTGATACCTAAAATACAAAGAGAATTAGATTCAAGGTTCCCGGCAGCCCAAGTTGTAGTTAGGCAGTTCGGACAGGGCCCGCCGATTGAGGCTGATATTCAGATTAGACTCTATGGTCCGAATATTAAAATGCTTCAAGACCTGGGAGAAGAGTTAAGGTTAGAATTTCAAAGTCATCCAGATGTCCTACACACACAAATGAGCATGCCGAGAGGTAAGCCTAAACTCTGGGTGGAAGCTAATGAAGACGAAGCTAGCATTGCCGGATTTTCTCTCACCGATCTTGCGCTTCAATTAGAAGGGAATCAAGAGGGAATTACAGGCGGCTCAGTGTTAGAGAATCTAGAAGAGCTTCCTGTGCGCATAAGATATTCAAATGAAAGAAGAGGGGATTTTTCCTACACAGGTTCAACTAATTATGTTAGCCCTAGCGGTGAGATTGTTCCTCTTAACGCTATTGGAAAGCTTACTCTAAAGCCTGCTCTTGGCGGTATTACAAGGTTTGATGGCATACGAATGAACAAGGTCGAGGCTTATACGAAAAACGGGGCGCTTCCTATAGACGTCACATTTGAAGTTTTAGATAGAATCGAATCAGAGGGTTTCACGCTTCCCCCAGGCTATAGCTACGAGCTTGGTGGTGCGGTTGAGCAGGACAGCGAAGCTGTGGGCAATTTAGCTATTTATGCACCAATACTTGTAACAATGATGATAGCAATTCTAATACTTACTTTCAGAAGTGTAAGCCTTGCTCTTGTACTTCTGGTTGTGGCCCTAATGTCTATAGGGCTTGGTCAGCTATCAACCTGGATGATCGGCTTTCCTGTAAGTTTTAATACCATATTAGGAACACTAGGGCTGATAGGTATAGCAATTAACGACAGTATCGTGGTCCTGGCTGCAATAAGAGGAAATCCAGTGGCCCGGGCCGGGGATCCAGAGGCGGTTGTAGAAGTGGTGATGGGCTGTCTTCGCCATGTGATCTCGACCACGCTTACTACAATGGGCGGATTTTTACCGCTCCTAATATTTGTTGGCGGTGAGTTCTGGCCTTCATTGGCGATCGTACTAGTTGGCGGAATCGCAGGTGCCACTATACTAGCTGTTCTCTTTATTCCTGGAGCATATATTTTGCTTAATAGAAAAAAACAAGTCCTAGTACCGGAGGCCGCGTAATGAACAAATACTATCTCTTTTTGATACTGCTAGCATTGCTGCTGCAATCCTGTATGGTTGGGCCAAACTATGAGCAGCCACAAACCAATCTAGGGGATGACTGGGTAGGAGAATCTTATTCCCAAGACTATTCAGAGCAAGATGTGGATCTATCATGGTGGGAAAGTTTAGGAGATCCGCAATTAACTCTTTATGTTAACGAGGCCGTCTCGAGTAACTATGATATATCTATTGCCAGCGCAAGGGTAAGAGAAGCAAGGGCCCTTAGGGGAGTTTCAGCTTCAGCTTATTATCCCCAGATAGACTCTGATGCAAGTTACCAAAGATTTAGACAAAGTGAGAATGGAATTATAGATATTGGCACATTGTCTGATTTAGGATTTGCTGACGATCAAGGCGATCTTTATCAAGCAGGTTTTGACGCGTTTTGGGAAATAGACATATTTGGCGGAACCCGCCGCTCTGTGGAAGCAGCAAACGCCAGGGTAGAAGCCGCTGTTGAAAACAGAAGGGATGTATTAATCTCTGTGATCTCTGAGGTTGCAAGAAATTATGTGGAGTTAAGGGGAGCACAAAAAGGGTTAACTGTTTCTGAGAAAAATATCCGCATCCAAACCGATACTCTAAATTTAGTGGAAAATAAATATAAAGCCGGACTCTCCTCTGAGCTCGATGTAGCAAGAGCCAGAGCACAGCTTGAATCAACCCGTTCAACACTTCCTCCGATTAGAGCATCAATTAGGGCAAGTGCATACAGAATTGCAGTTCTTCTTGGACGTCGGCCCGGGGCTTTGCTTGATGAACTTCTAAAAACCAAGCCAATTCCGAGCACCCCGGACATTGTCCCTATCGGACTTCCATCAGATCTTTTGTTAAGAAGGGCCGATCTAAGGCGAGTCGAGAGTGAGCTTATGGCTGCCACAGCCGACATAGGGGTAGCTACCTCTGATTTATTTCCTAAGTTTTTTATAACTGGGGCTGCAGGGCTTGAGAGCGTATCTTTTTCAGACTTTTTTGACGCTTCGAGCGGGGTGTGGTCAATCGGGCCGAGCGTTAGTTGGCCGATTTTTCAGGGCGGCAGAATTCGCTCTAACATAAAAGTTGCCGAAGCAGTCAATGACGCTGAGCTTTCTCGCTATCAGCAGACTATTCTTCTTGCACTTGAAGAGGTTGAGTCTTCACTGGTGCGCTACGCTGAAGAAGAGCTTCGCCGCCGCTCATTAAACGAGTCTGCAAAATCTAGCCAAAAAGCAGTTAACTTAGCTGAGGTTGTCTACGAAAAGGGCCTAGCTGATTTTCTGACTGTGCTGGATGCGGAAAGAACTCTTACCGAAGTTGAGGATAGGCTTGTTAGAAGCGAGACAGAGCTGGTCGTAAATCTGATAGCACTCTACAAAGCATTAGGTGGAGGCTGGGAGTCTTTCGAAGAGGACAATCTAGCTCAGAAGTAGGCTCTATTTGAGATTCTAGAGTCTTATTTATAATATCTGTTATCCAATTATGTATGGCTCCACGTACTAGACCCTCAATGAACTAATGTACTTGCGAAATATTCGGGTAGGATTGTACTACTGCCTGGAGTTGACATTCCAAATACGATTGAGAACATTACAGTGATCTTTACGGGAGATAGATGACAGATAAAGTCCCACCGCAGGATAGTAGCAATTTAGAATCAGCTAATTTTCCAGTCAGCAAGAAAGTTGGGAGATGGGTACTTCTTGCAACCATCTTAGGCTCTGGTATGGCGTTTATCGACAGCACAGCTATGAATGTTGTAGTGCCTGTGCTTCAGTCTGAGCTTAATGCCACGATACCACAGGTTCAGTGGATAATCGAAGCCTACGCTTTATTTATGTCCTCTCTTATGCTCTTAGGCGGCGCGTTGGGCGATAAATTCGGGCGCAAGAGAATTTTCTCTCTGGGTATAATACTGTTCACGGGAGCATCTATATGGTGCGGCCTTTCACCAGATACTAGCCAGTTAATTGTTGCAAGGGCCTTTCAGGGCGTAGGCGGTGCTTTGTTGGTTCCGGGAAGTCTAGCAATAGTAAATATCTCATTTAGCGATGAGCGCAGGGGAAGAGCGATAGGAATATGGTCTGCTTTTACAGCCATAACCACTGCGCTAGGTCCGATCCTGGGCGGATATCTTGCCCAGAATGTGTCGTGGCGCCTTGTATTTTTTATTAACGTCCCATTGGCCATAATTGTGCTTGCAACTCTATACTGGCGCATCCCTGAGAGCCGTAAGGGAAGCGGGGATGAAAAAATTGATATTTGGGGATCACTTTTTGCAACTCTAGGGCTGGGATGCATAGTGTTTGGTCTTATAGATTCTGGTAATATCGGTTTTGGACACCCCAAAGTTATCATTCCTTTAATAGCGGGCGGCTTGTTCTTGCTGGCATTCCTATATTTAGAGAACAGAATTAAATATCCTATGATGCCGCTTAATCTTTTTAAATCAAAAACCTTTAGCGGCGGAAACTTAATTACACTTCTTTTTTGGGGCGCTTGGAGCGGCGCAGTCTTCTTTATTCCATTTAACCTTATACAACTTCAGGACTACAGCGCTGCAGAAGTAGGGTTTGCCTTTTTTCCATTAGTCATCGCACTGTTTGTAATTTCCCCATGGGCAGGAGGGCTAGTTGCAAAATACGGCGCTAGGCCGCCAATAATAGTTGGGACAGTCTTAGGAGCAATCGGATTTTATTTGTTTACCTTGCCGGGCATAGGCGGCAGTTACTGGACCACATTTTTCCCAGCCATTACAGTATTGGGGATTGGGATGGCGATTATTATCTCACCACTTACAACAGCGGTAATGGAATCTATATCATTAAGAGAATCAGGTGTTGCCTCCGGTATTAACAACACCGTAGGAAGGATTGCAGGCCTACTATCTGTGGCGATAATGGGAGTATTTGCACTATCTACTTTTAATAGAAATTTAGATCTCGATCTTAGCTCAATTGAGTTAACACAGCAGGAAAGACAGGTAATAGATGATCAGAGAATTAAAATTCTTCTTATAGATATACCTAAGGAAATTGATGACGATACAAAGGCAAAAGTACAGGCAGCTATTGATAATTCCTTTCTGGCAAGTTTTAGATTAATGATGCTTATATCTGCAGGCCTTGTATTGTTGGGTACATTTGTAGCTTTCGTTACTATAGAGAGACTGAATACACACTAGCGGTAAATAGCTTATTCAAATGAAACTATTTAATGAGAAATCTCGTATTTCTGATAGACTTTATTAATAGCTGTGAATTTAGAAACTCTTTAAAAGGAGCACATAAAATGACAAAAAAAGTGAATAGAACCGAAGAAGAATGGAAAGAGATGCTCACTGACGAGCAGCACTATGTAACAAGGAAAAAAGGAACAGAGAGACCCTTTACAGGAAAGTACCACGATCACAAGGAAGACGGAGTTTACAAATGCATAGGCTGCGGTGTGGAGCTCTTTATGTCTCAGACCAAATTTGATTCCGGAACAGGTTGGCCTAGTTTCTGGGAGCCTGCTAGTCTAGACCATGTTACAACTGAGGCTGACACAAGCCTTGGAATGATGAGGACTGAAGTCATTTGCAGCAAATGTGATGCACATCTTGGACATGTGTTCCCGGACGGTCCTAATCCTACAGGGCTTAGATACTGTATTAACTCATGCGCACTTGAGTTTGAAAAAAAACAATCAGATGAAGAAAGCGAATAGTTCGGATCAAATTCAAATTATGTTCATCTAATATGTTTACAATTGCATTCTACACTTCAAGTTACGAGAGGAAGATAAAATGGATCTAGATGCTTTTATGGAAGACATTATCGCCAAAAACCCAGGCGAAAATGAATTTCACCAAGCGGTAAAAGAGATCGCTCTAAAACTGGTTCCCTTCATCAACGAAAACCCAAAATACGAAGAGGCCAAAATTCTAGAGCGAATGGTTGAGCCTGATAGAACAATAATCTTCAGAGTGCTATGGGAAGATGACGAGGGGCGTCCACATGTGAACAAAGGCTACAGAGTGCAGTACAATGGCGCGATCGGTCCTTACAAGGGCGGACTCAGGTTTCACCCCACGGTTAACTTAAGCGTTCTAAAATTTCTTGGATTCGAGCAGATTTTCAAAAACAGCCTGACAACGCTTCCTATGGGGGGCGGTAAAGGCGGCTCTAATTTTGACCCCAAAGGTAAATCGGATAGTGAAGTGATGAGATTCTGCCAGGCATTTATGACTGAACTCTCAAAGCATATTGGCGAAGATATTGACGTTCCAGCTGGTGATATAGGGGTAGGGGCAAGAGAGATAGGGTATATGTATGGGCAGTACAGAAAGCTACATACTGAATTTACCGGTACACTTACAGGTAAGGGTATTGATTATGGAGGAAGCCAGCTAAGAACTGAGGCCACGGGTTATGGATGCGTCTACTTTGCTTCTGACATGGTAGAAGCTGCTGATCAAACATTAGAAGGAAAACGCAGCATTATTTCAGGATCAGGAAACGTTTCTATTTATACAGCAGAAAAGCTTTTGGAAGAAGGAGCTAAGGTGATCACGTTCTCAGATTCCTCCGGCTTTATATACGACCCAGATGGAGTGAACGAAGAAAAACTAGCTTTTGTTAAAGACCTAAAGGAAGTTAGGCGTGGCCGAATATCAGAATATGCAGAGGAATTTGGCTGCGAGTTTCACGCTGGGGAAACACCCTGGAGTGTTGAGTGTGATTTAGCCTTTCCTTGTGCAACGCAAAATGAGATAGACGAAAAGGATGCAAAGCTCCTTGTTAAAAACGGATGTAAGGTCGTTTGCGAAGGGGCCAACATGCCTACTACAATCGAAGCTA
>JBCCIH010000072.1 GCA_039028315.1 Thermodesulfobacteriota bacterium
ATTGGGATTAAAATTAGGAGTCAGCAAATAAACTATCCCCCTTGTCCACATCAAGTTTTAATTACAACCGTTTGGGAATATCCAAATTTCAACACTTCCGTTTCTGCTATTAAAGCTTTCTCGTTTAGAACCTGTACCTGAAGGAACATTGTCAAAATCAGGTGCACTGCTACATGTGACTGTTGCAGCCGTTGAGAAGCTGCCGCCGCCCGCTCCCGGCTCTCCATCCCCGGCTCCACCGCCGCCTAGGCCTCCGCCTCCGCCGCCACCGCCGCTTGAGCTAAAACTACTATCAGTATTTCCGCCTCTACCGTCAGAACCTACGCCGGGATCACCATTTACCCATTCACTATTAGCGCCTAAAAAGCCTTGTCCGCCTTGTCCGCCAATTCCATCCTGTCCGTCATTTGTTCCACTTCCGCCAACACTTGTTCCGTCTGTACTTCCACCCTCTGCACCATCAATAATAGCTTGTCCTACACCAATAAATCCTTGACCATTTACGGTTGATGTTGCGATACCGCCCTGACCACCTGTAGCACCGTCATTAAAGAAACCTGCTTCACTTCCGCCTGCTCCTCCGCCTGCTATGAGTACCATATCGTCTTCCAAAGAGCTTGGGCTACTTTCAACGTTCATTATAAGTGTTGAGGACCCTCCATCACCATCTACGTTGCTAAGTATTCCTGCTTCTCCAAGATAGTAGTAAAAAGTTGTCTGACCGAAATTGTCTAAATAGTCAGATAAGGTTGTAACAGTAGAAGCAAAACCGCTATCACCGCCACCACCACCGCTTGTGAATAAATCATTAGATGCATCGCCGCCTTCTCCTCCCCAGGCTAAAATTGCAAATGTGTCGTTATTATCAAGTATTGCTCCGAAGGTTTGAGTAGCTTGATCAAATATGTCCACAAGGTCTACTGATGTGATTGGATCTTCATCTTCGTTTGGTTCACATACGGTAACAGGAAGCCCCGTACTTACATCGGTGCCGTCCGTACATATTTCTGTAGGCACTTCAGGAAGTATGCATCTATATATAGTGACTCCGTCATGAGCAGAATCTACTGTAAGAGATTCGCACGGGTCTACATCATTACCGCCTCCACCTGATGAATTGCAAAATCCTACAGAGGTTATATCGCAGGTGCCCCCGTCTATCCATGTTGCTCCTACTAGGTTAGCATTATCAAATTCCGCATCTGTAATTGTTGCATTGTTAAGATTTGCATCAGACATATCGGCACTGCTGAAATTGACGCCAGTTAGGTTTGCACTGCTAAAGTTTGCATTGGTTAAATCAGATCCTCTAAGGTCTGTTGTGCCGCTTGTGTTGCTAAGATCAGCGCCGCTAAAGTCAGTTCCGATTGCCAGACATTCAAAAAGGTCTACTCCACTTAAGCTTGCGCCGCTTAAATCAGCCCCTGAGATGTCAGCAAAAGTTAGGGTAGCTCCAGTAAGGTCCGCACCAGATAAGTTGCAATTAACGCAGGAGTTTGTAGAAATTAATGTAGTTACATTATCATCTGTAGTTTGAGCTATTGCTGTAGTCACAAAAACACTTCCAATATTGTCTATTAATTTTAAAAATCCGGACGCATTGTTATTAGCTAATTGATCTGCGTCTGAAATAGTTATTAAAAAAACAGGTTCGACCCTATCAAGATGTTGACCATGATTCAGAACAACTTCGTAGTGCCCTGGCTCAACTGTTGCTGTTACGCATTGCCCATCCGGCTGAGAAGTTAAGATTACTTCCCCTGTAGTTGTTTGAAGTCTGAGGGTATGTTCGGTCTCTTCAGAATTTAAGAAGCAAAACCTGTGATTAAGAGTTCGGTCGTACCTATATGGAATTACATCAAAACCTAGCTCACCTGTAAGATTTTCTTCGGTTGTAGCGGTAGGCGGCTCTAAAAATGATGCAACTACTCCACCTTCGGGATTTGCACGCAAGTTGCTGTCGCGAGCAAAATCGCGCTCGGTTAAAGTTCTGTCCTGAAGACTAGTTGGGTCGCTATTTCTGTCATTGTCATCGTGACAAGCAGTAATAAATGCCGCAAATATTATGAGAAATAAAGATAGGTTCAATACAGTTCTGGTGTTGTGTTTGAGTTTCAAGATATCATCCTCCACGATTGATGTGAGCATTCTACACTCTTTTGGAAATTAATACGAGCGTTCTAATACAAATGGATTGAATTCCTAAATAGCTATGATTTTATCTTTTGTCAGCTTTTGAGTATGTTAATTAATAGCACGGAGGAACCACCATCAGAAAAATCGCATCAATATTCGCTGTTTTAATAATAGGACTCTCTATATTTGGGTATGCAGCTTATTCAGATGAGGCTCATCTCTTCACAGAAGATGAAGCCAAAGAGCTTAGATACAGCCACGACGAGTGGAAAAAGGAAGTTCTGCCTAACAATAAACCAGATACACTGGATCATCCTAGCATAATTGTAGAAGAGCCAGATGTAGTGCAGACCGACAAAGGGCCTACAATAATTGCAGTTGACCCTGCTAATGTATTTATTGTTATCAAGCAAAATGATTCTCCTTTGGATCCAGGGACTCTGAAAGTTTGGGGAGAGAAGTTTTTCGTTCACATAGATGTAACTGATAGAGTGCTTAAATATTTTAAGACCAATAAAAACGGCGCTATACTTCATGCTAAATCCATCCACGTCCCAAAAGGGCATTATAAAATAGGCATTAGTATTGCTGATGTAAACGGCAACAAAACCGAGAAAAAATACCGCCTAAAGGTTGAGTGATTATTTTATATACATGTGTTATCTTATAGCCAAACAATTTAAAAGGTAATCACTTGACTGATAAAAAGAACTTATGGCTGACTACTCTTATACCATTTGGCTTTGGCTATTTTATTAATATGGTTTTTAGGTCAGTTAATGCAGTTCTTGCTCATCCATTAATTACTGACCTCTCTTTAAATCATATAGACATAGGTCTGATAACCTCAACATTTGTATTAGCTTTTGCAATATTCCAGATCCCGCTTGGCTTGATTGTTGATTCCTGGGGGGCTCGTAAGACACAGGTGACTCTATTTGTTGTCGCAGCAATTGCAGTCGTATTGTTCGGGCTGTCTTCAAGCGTTACTTCTCTTTCAATTACCAGAGCGCTTTTGGGAATTGGTATGGCTGGGAGTTTCATCTGCGCAGTAAAAGCCATAGCGGATAGAGTCGAGAGTGATAAAATTCCCTATTACACAGGCATTATTCTCGCGTTTGGAGGAGTGGGAGCGCTTTTAGCAACGACTCCGGCTAAGCTCTTTCAACTCGAATTCGGTTGGCGTACTCTTTGTATATCCTTGGGAGTTTTAACTTTTTTAATTGCTGCTCTTATCTATTTTGTAAGTAATGATGATAAGACCGGAGAAAAAGAATCCATAGGCCAAAATATAAAAGGTCTTCTTGATGTATATAGAAACGGTTATTTCTGGAAAATCTCTCCAATGCTTATTTTCTCACTAGGCGGATTCATAGCAATGCAGGGGCTTTGGCTAGGTCCCTGGATAAACCGAGTTGTTGGAATTTCACACCTAGGAACCGCCAATTATCTATCAGTGATTGCTGTTGCTATGATCTTTGGATTTTTAAGCGGCGGGTTAACATCACAAATAGCTAATAAGCTTAAAGTTTCACTCGCAGCTGTAGTCGCAGCTGGAATAAGCATACACATAATTACAATGGTAATGATGGCGCTTAGTCTATTTTCTACCCATTATATAATCTGGTTTATTTACGGCTACTTCGCGCAGATAGCCCTGGTTACTTATTCCGTAATAGCTCAGCATTTTGGCCCTAAGGTAAGCGGCAGGGCTCTAACCGCAGCAAATATACTTGTATTTCTATTTGCCTTTGTAGTTCAATATCTGTTCGGTGTAATTGTACATTTTTGGCCAAGGGTAATTGGAGGAGACATACAGGATGGATTTAAAGTTGCGCTTTGGGCCCTAATAGCTTTAAATACCTTGGGTATTGTTTGGTATCATCTATATAGGCCGACCTCTAAGACTACAAATTAGTAATTATTAATAATCTATGTAATTTAGGGTGGTAATTAGTATAATATATTCTAATAACTACTAAATTATGACTAGACTAATCGTAATACTTGTAACTGCAGTGTTTCTAGGGCTTTTGGCTATATTATTCTTTGAGCTGGGCTATGTTCGCTTTAATTACCCGGACAAAGCCGTATATCCTGTGCACGGGCTTGATATATCACACCACCAAGATGTGATTGACTGGGATATACTAGAGCGTGAAGATATTAGTTTTGTTATCATAAAAGCTACAGAAGGCGGGGATCACAAGGACACTAAGTTTGAACATAACTGGCAAAGGGCAGGGGAGATTGGTCTCGTAAGGGGTGCATATCACTTCTTTACTTTCTGTAAAACAGGCAAGGAGCAGGCTCAAAACTTTACAGAAACAGTTCCGGTTGAAAAAGACTCACTTCCTCCGGCCATAGACCTTGAATTTGGAGGTAACTGCAGCGCCAGACCACCTAAAGAAGAAGTTCTTAGAGAGATTACAGAATTTGCCCGTATTACCGAACAAAAGTACGGCAAGACTCCTATTATTTATGCAACAAGGCAGTCCTATCGGTCATTTCTAGAGGGAGAGGAAATAGAATATCCAATATGGATAAGAAATATATATCATAAGCCAACTCTTCCAGACGGACGTGAGTGGACGTTTTGGCAGTATGCAAATAGAGGTAGGTTGTATGGTATTAATGGATTTGTGGACTTCAACGTATTTAACGGAAGCCCACAGGAATTTGAGGAATTTGTCTCTTCTTATTAGTTGTGGTTAAGCTGCGTTTTTATCTTGGACTTTAGATATATCTAAACTGCAGACCTTTTCTTCAAGCTTAGTAACTCTCTTATAAAGCCCTGTTTTAGTGAAAATTTTACAGATGTAGTAATCGGTTTGAATTGACCCGCGCTTATTCTTTTTCTCAAAAGCCATAGTGCACACGATCTGCTCGCCGTTTTGTCTGGCACGCCTTAGCTCGGTGATCCAAACTTTTGAATATGGACGCTCACTATCAAGCTGTCCCGCTTTTAATACCTCTGCGACTTCGCCGGTGTTTGTATCTATCATCTGAAGGGAATGCCAGTCGTAGCCGGTATATTTGTCATGTTTTTTCTTAATTTTAAACACATTTACAAATATTTTCTTGCTCTCAGGGCACAAGATAACATCTTCATAAGTTAACTGCTTGCTGTTAGGAGTTATCTTGTGATATTCATTTTCGTTAAAGTGTCTTGCGTATAGACTCTTAACGCCTATACCATCTCCGAGCTGCTCGTAGAAGTGTGCTAGAAATTGTTCGCTTTCAGGCTCAAAATATAGCTCTAGGAAGCGTTCTTCAGGAGAAATACCAATAGATTGCCATTGATTCGTCATGTTCTTCCGACCTTTACCTTTTTTATTTTGACAGGCGACCCAGCCTGTCTTACAAACTTATTTAAAGCTAAATAACAACAAAATATCTATGTTAAGGGAATACAAACGGTTTGGTGCCGATGTATTCCAGACCCACCTGCTATTATAATACAAAAATTAGGTGTTTGTGAAGTGGGGAATTAAAAAAAAATAAATATCATGCAATGTAGGTAATTTATGTGCTACAATTATTTGTAGAACATTACTAGGAGGCGGCTGGACTTGAAAAAATATCTACTTCTCATTACTTTTGCACTCATATTAGCATGTCCTTATGCTTCATTGGGTCAAACCATGGATAAAATAGTAGAACAGTTTATTCCTGAAGACGTTCAAGAAAGACCACTTGAAGTGCCAAATCAAGATGATTTTGAGAGAGATACCTTCAATAGAGAGAATTTCTATAATAAAAGTGCAGGTACCCGCCAGTACCGCCGTACTATGTTAGCTCCCACTAAAAGTATGGACTTTGAAGTAATAAACCCGCTAGAACAACCTACCGAAGAACAACAAGTTAACACCAATGCTCAGATTGTAGAAAAAGACGGAAAAGCAATAACGGTTATCTCAATAGATAAAGATTCTGAAACCACAAATTAATAAACCTTCTTAAAAATAAATCTATTTACAAAATTAAGCCTGATAAAGAAGCAGATAATGTGGAATAAACCAATACGGAACCTCTTATCTCGACGGTAATCAAATCTTAATAAATGTAGCTAAATTTCAAAACCCAAACCGGTTGTACTGATAAAAGTATGTAATAAATATATATAATTATTAATCCTAACGAGCCCCACCTTATGCTAATTACTGCCAAGTGAATTAGTATCCGGTTACATGGGGCTCGGGTTGTAACATCCGGTTATTTGTTATTATAACTAAAATTAAGATTTTTGTAACCCCTATTTTAAATATATTTACAAAAAAGTGGAAATTGCTGTGGATAGGCTGTGGATTATCTGTTGAATTGAATCAGAAAAAAACATAAATATCAAATATATATGAATTATTACAGATAGTTGCAAGACAGTGTGATTTCGAACACCTGTTTTAGTTTAAAACCGGCGTAGCGCTTACAACTTGTATGTCCACAGCGTTCATAAACGAAGATCCAGCTCCTAATGTGTGTCCAGCAGGAAGATAGGTAGCACTGCTTCTAGGAGGAAGAGTTACTGGCAGAACGCCGACTTCTTGGCTAACAATTTGACCTGCTCCCCCTGGAGACATAGAACTATAGCAAACTCTTACTTTTACGTCCTTGTACTCTATATCGCTATTGTTCTCAATTGTGACATGGTGAATAATAGCCACAGCGCTCCAGGTGGCATAAACACTCCAGTCTGTCACTTTGATGTACCACTCGGGATGGGCCGCCATAGTATTTGAGGAATAATCAGCCGCGAATGTAGGAACAGTTAGAAAAATAAATATTGCAACAAGGCATATATTTTTTCTCATAATCTATAGTATAAGGGGCATACCAATGATATCAAATAATTTTATTTGTAAGTCTGCTTAATATAAATAGCTATTTCAGGTAACATAAACCTTTGTAATGAATAGCAAAGGAGAAGATTCAATGAGCGAAGAAGTAAACAATGATCAGCCAAAAGAGCAATCAGATAGAGAAAAAGAGTGGGAATATTTTGGAATCGGGCTTCAAGAGCTTGAGACTATGATAAAGCAAAAAGCCAAGCAGAGAAATGTACCAATGACGGACGTTATGATTGATTGGTTGGAGTTTGCACAGAGTCAGCTCGAAGATAAGTACGTAAATGTTCATCACACAATAAACCGTATTATTTATCTTATGCATGCTGAATATGTTGTTGATAACCCGGAAAAGAAGGATTAACCTCCGGTAGTTAATATATCGCTTTGGTATAAGATATTTAGTACAATTCTAAGTTGTTCTAATTATTTTCTAAAATTACTCGTTATATATTCTTAATTCCTCTAATTTTTGGTATAATTCCTTTAAGGCAACAAAGGATGGGAAGAGGAAATTACAATATTCTCAGGGTGCTCTTAGCTCTGATTTTGCTTAGCACTCTTATATCTTGCAGCTCTAAGCCTGCGCCGCAACCTCCGTCTGAACAACAGGCACAACGAAGCGAGCAGGATGAAATTTATCTCCAATACAATATTGAGCGTGGAAAAAGGCTAGTTGAGCTAGGTGGATGCTCAATGTGTCACACGCCTAAGATACAGACTCCCCTTGGCTATAAACCTGATAAAGATAGGTTTTTGTCAGGTTACGCGCAGGATCAGCCGCTTCCAGATCTTCCATTTAGAGAGATTATATCCGGGGAGGCGGAGAAAACTTTCTATACAACTGATGCGACTGTTTGGGTGGGCAGATGGGGTGTTAGTTTTGCCGCAAATCTTACTCCAGACGAACAAACAGGTATTGGATCAATGAAAGAAGAGGATTTTATAGAGATATTCCGCAAAAAAGAGCATTTCAGTCAAGAAAACCCACTTATTTCGCCAATGCCTACAAATGTATACTCTCAGCTTAGCTTTTTTGAGCTAAGATCAATTTATATATATCTTCAGACCTTGCCGCCAATAAAAAATGAAGTTCCATCCAAAATACCTCCACAAAGCGATCTGTTTGAAGGCCAGGAAAGTTGACTCTGAACTCTGTGTGATGTGTCCTGGAATTCAGAGAATCTTGGAGTTATAAGCAATACTATATAAGCGTATTCTATCTGTAATTTGCAAAATTATTATCCGCCAGCATACTAAATATTATTATTAAGATAGTACGAGGGTCTAAATGATAAACAGCGTAGATGAGTTCATAGAAGAATTTAATAAGCATAAGGACAAGGTTGAGTGGTATCTTCATGCTCCAACACCGTTTGCCGATCACACACAGATAAGAGGTCGTGACGTGCTTTGCAGCCCAATGACTGTTATGTGCACTCCTCCTGTACACGCTTACCTTGATTTCATAGACCTTGAAGCAGATATTCACCATACATTTGTCCGGGTGATATCAGCAGCATCTGATCATAGCCTCTTTGGGCTTCGTGAGGCTGTTGAAAAATTCCCGTACGACAAATTCCCTATGAGCAGGGCTCCAGAGGCTCTAGAGCTTCGCCTGCGTCTTTTAGAAGTACTTGGTATAGAAGATAACCTAACTGCAAAGGGCGGAAGCTCTGAAGAAGGCGCATTTTAAATAATCCCCAATAAAAAAAGCTCCCGCCCAGAACGAACCAACTGGACAGGAGCACAAAAAGTATTGGGTAATTCTGAGTGTAGCTGAAATATCAAAAACCCTAAGCTCATGCATCGAACCATTACTTAATAATGTTGTATTAACCCTCTAAGTCTATTAATATTGGAATTATATAAACCTCAGTGCGGCTAAGGAGGGAGCTATGGACTATAACACAGTCAGAAAAAGAGAGCTCAGAATAAATAATCTCAAATTAGCTAAAAGATTAGCAAGAGATTATGATCCCTTAAGAAAAACTATAATCCTACTACCAGGCGGCGGTGGGTCGCTTCTTGAGCGCAGTGAAGAGAAATATGACAACCCAAACCCTGGTTCTTTTGAATATGAGGAGGTTTGGATTGATCTGGGCATATTCAAGCCTGCCAGAGATGCACACAAGTTAGAGATTCAAGATGACGGCCGAGATAAGGGTGATAAAATCATAATTCCCAATGGTCCCCTTGATTTCTTGGTTAAACCCTACGACGGAACAAAAAAGTTCTTTAAATTGAGGGATTACAACTATATTGGCTATGGATTTGACTGGAGACGTCCTCTAAATGAATGCGCGAAGCTTCTTGAAGAATTTCTCTTGGAATTTAAATCCCTTGTGATGGCCAAGGGAGAGGAAAACCCTCTTAAGAGAACCACTCTTATTTGCCATAGTCACGGTGGCCTTATCGCTACACTATTTCTTCAAAACATTTTTCATGGAACCAACCCAACCCCAAGTGCAGTAAGCCAGTGGATAGATAAAGTTATAACTGTTGCAACTCCATTTTACGCAAACTCTGGACATATACGTAGATATTACAGAGGTGAGAAGATGCTTAATATGCTCGGTTATAAAAAAAAGAGATTGGCCCAAATAATGAGCACTTTACCTGGACCGTATATTTTTCTTTACTTGGATAAAGATACCTATAATCAAGATGTGGGAGATCTTGAGATAAGTGAATATCCTATGGTCGATGCAGATGATGAGAGCATTGATGTAGATCCTTATAATCCATTGTCATGGAGCAGATTCCCTGACTGGATAAACAATCACTATATAACAGAAGCTAAGAAAATTAGGAGGAAGTACACTAGAAGGTTATCAAAATCTGTTAGAGACAGAATATATCATCTAAGGGGCGTAGAAGATAAAAGGACTTTAAATAGACTAAGGTGGAAAAATATAGACGGCAGCTCATTTGATCCTCGCTACGATAAGGCTCCAATAAAGATTAAAAATTCCGATTATGGACCAGGGGACGGCACAGTTCCAGCATGGGGCGCTCGTTTGGCTCAGATACCTCTTGAGAGAACCTACGATCTTAAAAAAGCCAAAAAACATATGGATCTGATGGAACATGAGGAAACCTTGGAAGTTATTAGGTTTACAATTGAAAACAATAGGCTCCCAAAGAAAATGTCAGTTAAAAATAAAAAATATTTAGGAATTAAGTCAGCATCAGGTCCAACGGTTGATAATTTCCTGCTTGGAATTGAAAACGGCACTATTTCAGTCAACAGTAAAAAGGCCTCTGATCCGAAGATATGGCGGGCTCTAATAAGTTCTATGGTATAAGCTCTGGTTTTCAG
>JBCCIH010000073.1 GCA_039028315.1 Thermodesulfobacteriota bacterium
GCCTGAGATGGATGCAATTAAAGAAAAGTATAAAGAAGACAAGACTAAACAAAACACAGAGCTTATGGCTCTATATTCAAAGCATGGAATAAACCCACTAAGTCAGCTAGGTGGGTGCATGCCGCTACTAATTCAGTTCCCAGTATTTATAGCAATTTATGATATCTTGCGTCATTCAATAGACCTAAGGCACAGTCCATTTCTATGGATACAAGATCTCTCTGAGCCAGATATGCTGTTTATGATACCGGTGATCGACATACCATTTAGACTTCTTCCGATAATCATGGGAGCAGCTTGGTTCTTGTCTCAGAAGATGACCCCAATGAGCACCGCAATGGGCGGAGAGCAGATGCAGCTACAGATGAAACTTATGCAGTATATGCCAATATTTTTCGTATTCCTTTTCTGGAATTTACCCTCTGGCTTAGTGCTGTATTGGACAGTTAGCAATATCTTATCCATTGCACAACAACTATATGTAAATCGTAAGGTAGCGGCCCTTCAGGGAGGATAGATCATATGGCGATAGCGATAGAAAAACAAGGTAAAACAGTATCAGATGCTACTATAAGCGCTTGTGAGGAACTCGGAGTTTCCCGCAGCGAAGTTGATGTTGAGGTAATTCAGGAAAGCTCCAAAGGAGTTTTAGGCATTGGAGGCAGAGATGCCAAAGTAAGGGTTACCGTTAAGAATGAAAAATTAAGTGAAAAAGGGCTTAGATCTAAAAAAGCGCTTGAATCTATTTTAGAACATTTGGTCCCTACTTACTCCGTTGGTATTAGAGAGACTAACGACCGTATAAGGCTCGATATTAAAGATACCAATGATAAAGGGCTTCTTATAGGAAAACGTGGGGAGATGATTAAATCCC
Organism: Thermodesulfobacteriota bacterium; assembly: GCA_039028315.1. Classification (NCBI taxonomy): domain Bacteria; kingdom Pseudomonadati; phylum Thermodesulfobacteriota; species Thermodesulfobacteriota bacterium. The sequence goes on from JBCCIH010000073.1 coordinate 875, forward strand.
TTGAGTACATAGTTGGTAAGATTTCGTCACGCGCAAGTGAAGACGGCAGGGAAAAAAGAATTAACATTGATATTGACGGTTATAAAGGACGCCGAGAGGACAAGATATCTAGGCTGATACGTGATACAGCTAAGAAAGTAAGAAAGATTAAAAAGCCAATATCACTTGATCCAATGTCGGCTGCAGAAAGAAGAATGGCTTACATAGCTCTTAAAAGGGAAGGCGGCGTGGGTTATGAAACTAAAGAAGATAAAAATCAAAAAAGAATTATTATTACGCCCCAACACTCTAAAGGTTAATTTGGTCATATAAAAATAGGGCCAGTTAATTTATTTCTAACTTAGATTGATTTCCGTTTCGATTTAAAAAAATCTTTAAGAAGATTTGAGCATTCTTGCTCTAAAACACCCTCTACCACTTCAATCCTGTGATTTAATTTGTTATCTACACCTATATTGTAGACTGAAAAAACAGCGCCGGCCTTTGGATCCCGCGTACCGAAGACCAAACGAGATATTCTGGACAGCACTATCGCTCCGATGCACATAGCACATGGCTCTAGTGTTACATACATCGTCATGCCGTCTAATCTCCAGTTTCCGTGTTTTTTTGAGGCTTCTCTAAGCGCGACTACCTCTGCATGAGCTGTGGGGTCTTGTTTGGTTTCTCTAAGGTTGTGGGCTGATGAAAGTGGGATATTGTCAGTTCCGACAACTAATGCTCCAACAGGAACTTCACCACTGCTCCCGGCTAATTGAGCTTGTTCAATAGCCAGGAGCATAAATTTTTTGTCATTATCTGTCATAACTTGGTGAAGGTATATGACGTCTATTTTTAATAATTGTTACTTTCTTGCGCTGAATTTAATTCCAGCTTCGTTTCTGTCCCAGGTTTTGTCTGTGATTTCTTTAATTTCAGCAACCTTAATTTTCTGAGTTGCTGTAACAGGGAAACCATCTTCGTATACTTCAATAAACCTTGGAACCATTGCTACCATAACTTTCTCAGCCATCCAGTGGCTAAATTCTACAGGGTCAAACTCTGAGCCTGATTTTACTGTTATGTTCAGCTTTATCTCATCATCTGAAACATTCGGAAGCCTGATTCCTACAGCTATAGCTTCCTGAATTGCATCGTGCTGATTAGCAACGTCTTGAACCGCAATTGGGTCAACGTTCTCACCAGACACCCTTATTCTGCTGAATCTTCCTGCGAAATAGTATCTTCCGTCGATTCCTCTTGCGAATAGGTCATCTGAGTTAAAGAACCCGTCATCATCAAATGCTTCATTAGTTCTTCTTTCGTCTTTAAAGTACTCGTTTAGTGTTGTGTGTGGTACGAGGGGTTTAATATAAAGCAGACCTTTTGCCTCATCTGGAGGGGTTGGGTCTTCATAAGGATCCCAGAAAGGTCTCATTACTTCTGTTATATCCTCAGGGTTTCTAAGTTCTGTGTAATATCCGTCCATTGGGAAACCTGATGAACCAGGACGATGGTCTTCAGGGTCTTTCCATAGAACCATACCCATTTCTGTGGAACCGTATCCGTCAATAACCCTTACGCCGAATCTTTCCTGAAACTCTTGTAAGTTTCTTGGCGCTGGTGATCCTAACATAATTCTGATGTTGTGTTTCTTATCCCATTCTGATGGATCTGCCGCCCATAGGTATTCGGCTACAGCACCAAGCATGTTTACACATGTAGCGCCGCACTCTGTTGCCCATTTCCAAAAGCTTGAAGCTGAGAATCTTGTAAAGAATACTGCTGTTGATCCTGATCCCATGGCGCTGAATAGTGCCATAACCTGAGCGTTAGCGTGTCCTAGTGAAAGAATACTCATTAAAGTGTCTTCACTTCTTACGCCCTGCTGTTGTAAGTATGACCTGACTGTCATAATAACGCCGCCGTGGTCTCTAGCAACACCTTTTGGCATTCCTGTTGTACCTGAGGTGAACATACATCTTTCCATATCGTGTGTTGTTACTTCAACACCGGTGTTCTCAGTTGAAGCATTATCAAAAGCTGTAGCAAATGGAAGTGTTTTGATGCCTCCAATATCTGATGGTACATCACCTGGATTACCTGTCATAAATATGACTTTCAAGTTTTCTAGATCACCTGCAATCTCTTGTAATAGAGGTAAACTGCCTGGATCAACTACGAGTGTTCCCATTTCAGAATAATTAATTACATAAGCTAGCCTTTCGCCTTTTTCATCTTTATTTATAGGTACTTGAACTCCACCTAATTTATGAATCGCTATGATACTAGCAACATACTCAGAGCAGTTGAGCATGTACATGCCAATCTTGTCGCCTTTATTAACTCCAAACTCGTCTTTAAGACCGTTAGCAACTCTGTTAGCCCACTCGTTTGTTTCTTTGTATGTGTAGCTTTCAGATACTACGCCGTCATTGTTTGCAATTTTAAACATTGCTTTATCTGGGAATTGTTCTGCCCCCATCTCCAGACATTTTGTAATTGGTTGCCACTCGTTTGAGTCTTCAAAATTACCAAACGGAAGCGTTCCTTCTCCCAGGTACTGAGCGTCTCTGGGTTTGAATAATAACCGCATATACTCCTCCTTACTTATTTTCTATAGTTCAGACCAGCGAATAATATAAGTCGATATAGATACACTTGTCAAATCCTTTCATAACTAAAAATGACGATCACTTAGTTAAATTTAATATAAGCGTGTATGATTTATATTTTGCTGGTACTCACCGAATATTTAATATTCTTATTTAGGTTAATGATTTTTTATAAGGAGTAAAAGTATTATATGAGTGTTGCTCTATCTATTGTTCTATTTGTATTGGGTATATTGATGCTCTTTTTGGGAGGAGAGGGGCTTGTAAGAGGCTCATCTCGTTTGGCCCGCATCCTAGGTATTACTCCACTTGTAATTGGATTGACCGTCGTAGCTTTTGGTACTTCAGCACCAGAGTTTGTGGTTGGACTAATCGCCGCCCTGCAAGATCAAAGCGATATAGTTCTTGGCAATATTATTGGGAGCAACATTTCAAACATAGGATTAATATTAGGCATTGGTGCAATAATCAGCCCCCTTATGATTCAGATGAGGCTGATAAAAGTAGAAGTTCCGATCATGCTCGCTTTATCCTTTGTGCTCTACGGTATTGCATGGTGGAGCTTAGAGATCGGCTTAGTGCAGGGGATATTTCTTTTTGGTGCTTTAATAGCATTTACAATCTTTAGTTATTTTAGCTCGAGGAAAGAACATGATCATGTAAAAGAAGAGTACAAAGAGTCTGTAGAGTCTGATGGTCCGATTTGGAAGCAAATAATATTTATAGTGCTAGGGCTTGCCGGACTAATTATCGGAGCAAGATTAGTTGTTGACTCTGCAATATTCATAGCCCGGGTGGCTGGAGTTAGCGAGCTCGTAATAGGAATTACAGCAGTAGCAATCGGGACATCACTCCCAGAGTTGGCTGCAACAATTATCGCAGCAATAAGACGAGAACACGACATTATAGTCGGAAATATTATTGGCAGTAATATTTTTAATATTGGTATTCTGGGGCTTGTTTCAGTTATTCAGCCGATTGCTGTAGATAGAGAACTTCTTAGGTTTGAATTTCCGATAATGATATTCTTTTCAGTTCTACTACTGCCTTTAATGTATACAGGGAAAAGGCTAAGCAGAATAGAGGGAATTATACTGCTTATACTATATGCTGCATTTATATATTTGATCTTCAGATAGTCTTATCTTGATCGGAATTTCAGATCTGTTGTACTTCTGTCCCAAGTATTATCAGAGATTTCCTTAATCTCTGCAACTCTGATTTTCTGAGTAGCTGTAACAGGAAATCCATCCTGATACACTTCAATAAAGCGAGGCACCATAAATACAGGAGCTAGCTCTGCCATCCACTTAGAGAATTCTACTGGATCAAAGCTCTCACCTTTCTTAAGCGTAATATTCAGCTTTATCTCGTCATCTGATACATTCGGAAGCCTAATTCCAACTGCAATAGCTTCCTGGATTGAGTCATGCTGCATAGCAACGTCCTGAACTGCTATAGGATCAACGTTCTCACCAGATACTCTTATTCTGCTAAAGCGTCCCTGGAAGTAGAAGCGTCCGTCTATTCCCTCAGCAAATAAGTCATCTGAGTTAAAAAACCCATCATCATCAAATGCTTCTCTAGTGCGTCTTTCGTCTTTGAAATATTCATTTAGTGTAGTGTGCGGTATAAGGGGTTTAATAAACAAAAGTCCCTTTGCTTCATCCGGAGGGGTTTGGCTATCGCTGGGATCCCAGAACGGACGCATAACTTTACTTGTGTCCTCAGGGTCTCTAAGCTCTACATAGTAGCCCTCCATTGGATACCCGGATGATCCCGGCCTGTGGTCCTCAGCATCTTTCCAAAGTACCATGCCCATTTCTGTTGATCCGTATCCATCGATAGTACGTGTGTTGAATCTTTTTTGAAATTCTTCCAGATTGCGAGGTGCAGGGCCTGATAGAACAACTCTGACATTATGTGTTTGATCCCACTCCGTAGGGTCTGCGGCCCAAAGATACTCAGCCACTGCTCCGAGCATATTCACATGAGTCGCCCCGCATTCAGTTGCCCATTTCCAAAAATTAGAGGCTGAAAAACGTGGGTAGAAAACTGCCGTTGCACCAGATCCTATTGCAGTAAACAGTGCCATAACCTGAGCGTTAGCATGTCCGAGTGTAAGCACACTCATTAAAATGTCATCACTTCTAACTCCTGATTGCTGAATGTAGCCTCTTACCGTGAGAACAACGCCGCCGTGATTTCTGGAAACACCTTTTGGCATTCCCGTTGTTCCTGAAGTAAACATGCACCTTTCAACATCATGAGTTGTAACATCTACCCCAGGATTGTCACTTGAATACTCTTCAAATGTGCTAAAGGGTAGTGCTTTGATACCTCCTATGTCAGCAGGCACTTCACCGGAAGCATTGACAATAAAAATAACTTCTAGGTTTGTTAAATCCGAAGCTATTTCCTCAATGAAAGCGAGACTATCTTCATCTACAACAAGAGCTTTTGTTTCAGAATAGTTAATAACATAAGCAAGCCTCTCGCCCTTTTCATCTTTATTAATAGGCACCTGTACTGCGCCGGTTTTATGAGTAGCAATAATTGATACGATATACTCGGCGCGGTTTAGCATATAGATAGCAACTTTATCGCCTTTTACTACTCCGTAGTCCTTAATTAATCCATTAGCAATTTTGTTAGCCCAGCTATTTGTTTGTTCATAATTGTATTCGCCGATTATGTTTCCTTCTGCGTCTGCAACTCTGAACATCGTCTTTTCCGGGAATTGTTCAGCGCCTTTTTCAAGGTATCTGGTTATTGGTTCCCATTTGTCGGTTTCATTGAAACTGCCAAATGGCAAATTCCCATTTCCTATGTATTTGGGATCGCGGGGTTTGAATAGTAATTCCATGCCTATGCTCCTTAATATAGTGCTTGTTCTAAAAAAGCGAATAATAATCTAACCGAGCGTCTGCTCGTAAGCAATTTAATTTATTATCTTCTATTTTTTTTCTTAGAGAGGGTAATGAAATTTTTTAGAAGGTCTTTTCCGTGTTTAGTTAAAATAGATTCTGGATGAAATTGAACGCCCTCAATTAGATGTTCCTTGTGTCTTATGCCCATTATTTCCCCTTCATCTGTCCATGCGCTTACCTCAAAAACATCTGGAAGGGTTTTTTTGTTTACGATTAATGAATGATACCTAGTTGCCTCAAAAGGATCAGGGATATTTTTATATACGCCTTTTCCATCGTGATGAATTTCTGAAGTCTTGCCGTGCAACAGTCTATCAGCTCTTATAATCTCGGCTCCATATGCGTGAGCAACTGATTGATGTCCCAAGCAAACTCCCAGAATCGGAAGACGTCCTGCAAACTCCTTAATGGCATCTACTGATATGCCGGCTTCTTTTGGAGTGCACGGACCGGGTGAAACGACCATGATATCAGGGTTAAGTTTGCCAATGTCCTCAAGCTCAATTTTGTCGTTTCTATAAACCACAACCTCTTCACCCAGCTCAGCCAAATAGTGAACCAGGTTATAAGTGAAAGAGTCGTAATTGTCTATCATAAGTATCATAATTTTCTCTATTATAATCCCGACTTGGTAACTTCGATAGCCCTTACTAGAGCTTTTACTTTGTTTACGCACTCTTGGTATTCTTTTTCAGGCTTGGAGTCGGCAACAATTCCAGCGCCGGCCTGAATATTTATCTCACCGTCTTTAATTACAAATGTTCTTATTGTTATACAAGTATCCATATTGCCTGAGAAGCTGAAATAACCAACTGCGCCCCCGTATGCTCCTCTACGGTTGGGTTCCATCTCTTCTATAATTTCCATAGCTCTCACTTTAGGTGCCCCCGATAATGTTCCAGCCGGAAATGTTGCTTTAAAAACGTCAAAAGCATCTTTTTTCTTGCTCAGATCAGAAATTACATTTGATACTATGTGCATCACATGAGAGTAGCGCTCAATTATCATGAGCTCATCAACTTTGACAGTTCCCGTTTTAGAAATACGTCCCAAGTCATTTCTGGCCAAATCAACAAGCATTATATGCTCGGCCCGCTCTTTTGGGTCTGCTAAAAGTTCTTCTTCTAATTTCAGATCCTCTTTTTCTGTCTTTCCCCTCGGCCTAGTTCCAGCGATAGGACGGCTTTCTACTTGCCCGTCTTCGACCCTGACCATTACCTCAGGAGATGAACCCACAAGAGTCTCGTTATTAGTGTTCAAATAGAACATGTATGGCGAAGGGTTTAAAACCCTAAGCGATCTGTAGAGATCAAACGGATCTACATCAAGCTTAGTTTTCCATCTCTGTGCAATAACTGCCTGAATAATATCCCCAGCCTTTATATATTCCTTAGTTTTTCTGACTGCCTTTTTATAATCTTCAGGTTTAAAATTTGATTTAAGTCTTGGTGTCCCCTTACTCTTTGAACTCTTAGTTGCTTTGTATAAACTCACCGGCTTTCTTAATTTCCTTTCTATTGCTTCAATCTTGGAAACAGCCTTTTCATATTCTTTTTTGGCATTTTTCGAATCAGGCACAAATGCGTTATAGATTATCTTTATTTTATGATTCACATTGTCGAAAACGAGTACCGAATCTGTAATCATAAAAAGAGCATCCCATAGACCTAGATCATCAATTCCAAGCTCCGGCAAATCTTCCACGTGCCTGACAATGTCATAGCTGAAATATCCAACCGCCCCGCCGTGAAAGCGAGGTAGCTCTGGAGTGGGCACAGGCTTATATCTAGATAGTAATTCCCTTAAAGCATCAAAAGGATCGCCTTTGCTTTTTTTTGTCCTGCCTTTTTCAGTTACTTCGATATTGCCGTTTTTTGACTTAAAAATTACTTTAGGCTCTGATCCTAAAAAGCTGTATCTTCCCCACTTCTCTCCGCCTTCGACACTTTCAAGTAGAAATGAGTACTTTCCAGACTCAATTTTTTTAAAAGCTGAAACCGGCGTATCAAAGTCTGCAAGCACCTCGCGCCAGACCGGTATTAGGTTGCCTTTTTTGAGTTTTTTCTTAAATTCAGTGAAAGAAGGAGAAATCATGGGGAGAAAGGATAAAAGGGGTAAAATTTAATGTCAAGCTAGGGCTTTAAAAGTTGGCCTGATGCTGTATTCTTTCTGATCGAAATTACTCTAACTTATAAGACTAAAATGGAGGCAAAAGGCCCGTGAGTATAAACCCTGGAATTTTCAGAGAATATGACATAAGAGGAGTTACCGGAAAGGATATTGATGAGGGCGTATTTGAAACGATTGGCAAAGCCTATGGTACTTATTTAAATAGGCTAGGTGCATCAATTATTTCAATGGGCAGAGACTGCAGGGTCAGCTCTCCTGAGTTATCAGCGGCTTTTGCAAGGGGTGTTAACTCAACAGGTATTGATGTTTTAGATATCGGAATGGTTTCAACCCCAATGCTCTACTTCTCTTTATATAGCTTAGATGTTAACGGCGGCGTGATGATTACTGCAAGTCACAACCCTGGAGAGTATAACGGTATTAAGATGTCAGAGGGTAAAAACTCATTATTCGGCGAGCAGATTCAGGAAATTAGAGAAATCGCAGAAAAAGGAGAGTTTGCATCAGGACAAGGTAACCTTGCAGGGGCAGACGTAAGATCTGAATACATAAAATTTCTTAAAGATAATCTCAATATAAATCCTGGTTTAAAAATAGCCGCAGATTATGGAAACGGCATGATCGGCATAATAGGGCCTGAAGTTTTTAGAGAATTTGGCTGCGAGATAACTGAACTCTATGAGACTCCTGACGGCACATTTCCTAATCACCATCCGGATCCCACCGTTGAAGAAAACTTAGCTGAACTTATTGATACAGTAACAAGCAACAACCTGCAAGTAGGTGTTGGTTTTGACGGCGACGGTGATAGGATTGGGGTCATAGATGAAAATGGCGACATTATCTGGGGCGACATGTTAGTTCTTATTTTTGCAAGAGACATTCTATCAAGAGAGCCGGGCTCTAAGTTCATAGGAGATGTAAAGTGTTCAACCAGGCTCTTTAGAGGAATTGAAGAAGCAGGCGGTGAGGCAATTATGTGGAAGACCGGTCACTCGCTTATCAAAAACAAAATGAAGGTTGAAGAAGCTCAAATGGCCGGGGAGATGAGCGGTCACATATTTTTTGCTGATAAGTTCTTTGGGTATGACGATGCACTTTACGCTGCGCTTCGTCTGCTCGAGATAATCTCTACAACCGGCAAAAAGGTATCCGAGCTTCTTGGAGGAATACCACATTCAGTTTCAACTCCCGAGATAAGGCTTGAGTGTCCTGAAGAGATAAAGTTTGAGCTTGTTGAAAAAGTGAAAAACGTACTTAGCGAAACACACGAAGTTATTGATATTGATGGAGTTAGGATTGAGTTCCCATATGGCTGGGGCTTAATTAGGGCTTCCAATACGCAGCCTGCTTTGGTCTTAAGATTTGAAGCGGAAGATCAAGAAAAACTAGAGCAAGTAAAATCTATAATTGAAGGTGAGCTTGAGAATCAGATGAAAGAGCTTAGCTCTTAGGCTTAGAATTTTAGTTGGCCTGATTTTTAGTAAGATCTTGGATTAGTGACTCTAAATTCTCAATACTAATTTCATACTGTTCTGAAATTCTTCTAAGCTCTTTTTCTCCAGGAATCTCAAATTCCGGTTCCAGGCCGTCTTTGTTTATAGCAAGCTTCGCTATGTCCCACCTTGAGTAATGCCCAAGAGAATCAAAAACTGCTTTTACAGCTTTAATCTGATTTGCATAACACTCAGCATATAGGATTGCATCTTTTTCAAAGTTGGGTTGTGCCAAATATCTTCCGGCAGGGTTTACTATAGAGCTCCCC
>JBCCIH010000074.1 GCA_039028315.1 Thermodesulfobacteriota bacterium
AGCAATTGTGTTCAACTCAGAGGAGGACTGTCTAAAGGCAATTCTCAATGGACGAGTCAAACAAGGGCACGTAATAGTTGTGCGCTACGAAGGTCCACGAGGGGGACCTGGTATGAGGGAGATGCTTGCTCCAACGTCAGCAATTATGGGCAAGGGGCTCGGCGATGATGTTGCTCTGATTACAGACGGACGTTTCTCAGGCGGAACGCACGGTTTTGTTGTCGGGCACATTACACCCGAGGCTGCAGACGGCGGCATAATTGCTATAGTGAAAAACGGAGATCAAATTACAATAGATGCATTAAAGCGTGAAATAAACCTAAACTTACCTAAGGCAGAGATTCACAGACGGCTTAAAGCATGGAAAAAGCCTGCGCCTAAGGAAAAAAGAGGTGTGCTCGCTAAGTACGCAAAACTTGTTTCCTCAGCATCTGAAGGTGCAGTAACCGATAACTAATAAATTCACTCATTTTAAATCTTAATCAAATCTTTATATAAAATCCGCAATTTTCATCCAGAGTTAATGTAAATTGCGGATTTTATTCTATTTTTAATAGAATCTTAAACAAATCCTAAAACTCTCTTAAACTTTAGCCCCTACAATATTAATAGTTATAAATTAGAAGTGTAGATATAAGATAATGGAAAAATAAGGAGGATGATGGAGATTATGACTACACTAATAGTTTCTGACGTACACTTAGGCTCATCTTTTAACCGAGCTAAAGATCTGACCTCTTTTATCAAATCGGTGGATTTTGGAAAACTTATTATCCTGGGCGATCTTTTTGACCGTCCGGATTTTAAGAAGCTAAATGAGGATGAGTGGACATTCTTAAACGTCCTAAATAAAATCTCTGAGATTAAAGAAGTTATTTGGGTAGAAGGAAACCATGATGAGATGCTCAATAAATCAATTCCTTCTATGTTTAACATAAGAGCCGTAAAGGAATATGACTGGACTATAAATGGCAAAAAGCTCTTAGCTATTCACGGACATCAATTTGATGACTACACTTTGAAAAAGAATTATCTAGCCAAGTTTGCAAGCACAATTTACAAAGGACTAAGGTCTATTGATGAAATTTTAGACAGAGATATTTTTCACCCTATGTGCTATAACAACAAGTCCTGGCAAAGGGTATCGGAAACTGTAAATATTAGGGCGCTTGAGTATGGTAAGAAGAACAAAGCTGACTTTGTTTTTTGCGGTCATACTCACAGAGCGACTAATGTAGCTAAAAATGGGGTGGAGTATTTTAACACTGGATGCTGGAATGACAGATATTGCCACTATGTGCTTATAGATGATCAAAGGGTGACGCTTAATAAGTTCACAAAGCCTGTAAAATCAATCGAGTCCAGTGCTCCTAGACTCAGGTTAAGACCCGCTCTTTAGGTTAAATAGTCTCTAAGTGCAGCCGCATTATTAAATCGATTTTCTTTAGATGCAAATACAAAAGTGATATTTTTATCACTGGAAATCTCAAAAATAGGTTCAAGAGATAGTCTATTATTATCTAACTCTGAGTAATAGCGCTGTTTGAATTCTTCCCACTTATCTTTGTCATGATTAAACCACTTTCTAAGATCAGTTGAGGGCGCCGCTTCTTTAAGCCAAATGTCGACCTTGGCTTTTTCTTTTGATAACCCCCTTGGCCAAAGCCTTTCAACTAGTACCCTAACTCCGTCAGATTCCTCGGGTACATCGTAAACTCTTTTTAATTTTATTTTCATCAGATGTGCTAAATATAATATAGATCTGTATTTGGGTAATCAAAAACTTAATAGGAAATATAGACGTAACTTTAATCTTCTACTAGAACGTAGATGTCATCGCCATCAACTTTAAGCTTAAAGGTCTCTATCCGATCTACAGCAGGCAGGCATAGCGCTTCACCACTTTCTACATCAAACTCAGCTCCATGATATGCACATGTTATAGTCTTGCCGTCTAAAATGCCGTCTGATAATGGAAGGGTCTCATGCGAGCATTCATCAATAAATGCAAAGTACTCACCGTCTGAATTGCATATAGCAATTGCTAGATTGCCAACAATTACAGATTTAACTTCACCAGGATTTATTTCAGATGTTTTAGCTACTTTTTCAAATTCAGCCATTTGTAATCCGTTTATGCAGCCTGTTCTTGTTTTCTTAAGCTAAACCAGTTTGTAACTAAATTAGCGCAGTATTCTTTCACAGGTTCAACACTCATGCTTTCAAAAGTCTCATTTGTAAATGCATTCATGATGATATCTCTAGATGCATCTTTGGAAATACCCCTTGATCGCAAATAGAATAGGGCGTTCTCATCAATTTGCCCGATTGTGGCTCCGTGGGTGCATTTTACGTCGTCTGCATAAATTTCAAGCTGCGGCTTTGTGTCGATCTGAGCATTGTCAGATAAAAGAAGGTTTCTATTGGTCTGTTTTGCGTCAGTTTTCTGAGCATCTTCATGCACTATGATACGGCCGTGGAACACCCCTCTTGAGCGTCCGTCTAAAACGCCGTTATATAGCTGACGACTATCACAATGGGGGCTAGCGTGCTCTACTTTCATGTAGTTGTCCATGTGCTGACGGTTAGTGGACATAAATAGTCCATTGATTAATGAATCACAGCCCTCGCCAGCGAGAACGGGATGAACATTATTTCTAACCAGTGATCCGCCCATGAGAATAGAGTGAGATTTAATGTTGCTGCTTCTTGCTTGCTGGACCCGCAGGGTTGATACATTAAATGCATTTCTGCTCTCAAGCTCTATCATATAGTGGCCAATTGAACTGTTCTCTCCTACAACTATTTCGGTTACGACATTAGAAAGATAAACATCATCATTAAGCGATGCATAATGCTCAACTATATTTGCCTCTGCGTTAGCTTCGGCGATGATTAAATTTCTTGGATTCGTTATAGATGGCTGCTGCCCTCCTGTAGAAATATAGAGAAGGTGTATAGGTGTCTCAAATATAGTTCCCTTAGGAATAAATATGAAACCACCGTCAGTCATAAATGCTGTATTTAGTGCAGTAAAAGCCTCGCTTGTAAAGTCTGCATATTTAGCCAAGTTATCTTGCAAGATATCTTGCTCTGTTTCTATAGCATGAGCCAAACTCTTTACTATTACCCCGTTGGGCAGATCTGCAGTTTTTGACAGTTGCTCTGAATAATGACCATTTACAAATACAAGCTCAACCACATTATCGTTTTGAAACTGATAGGGTGCTAAATCGGAGGATGAGACTTTATCCAATCCATTTTCTAATATATCAAATGAACTTCTAGCAATTGCTGCCAGGTTTGTGAAGCGCCAATCCTCATCTTTAAGTGTAGGAAAACCAAGCTCTAAAAATTTAGTTATAGCTTCTTGTCTAGTTGTTTTAAGCCAACCAATCTCACTTCCCGGAGCCTCTTTTTCAAATACTGAAAACCCTTGTGAATATCCGTTATCTTTTTGTGATAAAGTAATGCCCATCTTGTTCTCTCCTAACTGTTAGCCGCTGCTTTCTCTTCTTCAATCCATCCGTAGCCCTTATCTTCAAGCTCAAGAGCAAGCTCTTTGCCGCCGGATTTGACTATCTTACCGTCAACCAAAACATGAACGAAGTCGGGCACAATGTAATCAAGCAGTCTTTGATAATGGGTGATAACTAAAAATCCTCTATCAGGGCCTCTAAGAGAATTAACTCCGTCAGCTACAATCTTTAGTGCATCAATGTCGAGTCCTGAGTCCGTCTCGTCTAAAACGGCCAACTTAGGCTCAAGAATCTGCATTTGAAATATTTCGTTTCTCTTTTTCTCTCCTCCTGAAAAGCCCTCATTGACGGCGCGTTTGAGAAGATTGTCATCCATATGCATAACTTCCATTTTTTGTTTGGCGAATTTTGCAAATTCGATATGCTTAAGCGGCTCCTCACCTCTGTATTTGCGCACTGAATTCAATGCTTCACGAAGAAGATATGTGTTTGCAACCCCCGGTATTTCTACAGGGTATTGAAATGCCAGGAATATACCCTCGCATGCCCTTTCTTCGGGCTCTAGATCTAAAAGATCTTTGCCTTCAAATAGGACTTCTCCCTGTGTCACTTCATAGGAATCTCGCCCAGCTAATACCTGTGCAAGTGTACTTTTCCCTGAGCCGTTTGGTCCCATAATAGAGTGAACCTCTCCGGGGTTAATTGTTAGGTTAAGTCCCTTTAAGATTTCCTGATCCTCTACACTTGCATGCAGATTTTTGATTTCCAGCATGTTAAGTCTCCTTATAACCTTAGATATTCTTTAATTTGAGTAGGAATGCTATCCGACACTACCCTCTAGACTAATGCTAAGCAGCTTCTCTGCCTCTACCGCAAACTCAAACGGGAGCTCTTTAAATACGTCCTTACAAAAACCGTTTACAATCAGCGACACAGCATCTTCTGCCGAAAGACCCCTTTGCTGGCAATAAAAGATCTGGTCCTCACCGATTTTTGAGGTTGATGCTTCGTGTTCCATCTGAGCAGTTGAATTCTTAACTTCAATGTATGGGAACGTATGTGCACCGCACTTATCACCGATCAACATAGAATCACATTGAGTATAATTTCTTGCGCTAGTCGCATCCTTTCCAATCTCGACAAGGCCTCTGTATGTGTTTTGTCCAAGTCCTGCGGAGATACCTTTTGAGATGATTGTGCTAGAGGTGTTTTTCCCTTTGTGTATCATTTTTGTTCCAGTGTCTGCCTGCTGTCTTCTGTTGGTAAGTGCAACTGAATAAAACTCCCCGACAGAGTTATCTCCCTCTAATATGCAGCTTGGGTATTTCCATGTAATGGCAGAGCCCGTTTCAACTTGTGTCCAGGAGATATGGGAGTTATCACCGATGCATCTGCCGCGTTTGGTAACAAAGTTATATATACCACCTTTACCCTCACTGTCTCCGGGATACCAGTTTTGTATTGTTGAGTATTTAATCGTTGCATCTTTATGTGCGATAAGCTCTACAACAGCTGCGTGCAGCTGATTCTCATCACGCTTAGGAGCGGTGCAGCCTTCTAAATAGCTCACATAGCTTCCTTCTTCCGCAATAATTAATGTTCTTTCAAATTGACCTGTGTTTTCAGCATTGATTCTAAAATAAGTTGAAAGCTCCATTGGGCATCTTACGCCTTTTGGAATATAAACAAAGGAGCCATCTGTAAAAACTGCTGTATTAAGAGCCGCAAAAAAATTGTCGTTATGAGGCACGACATAGCCTAAGTATTGCTTTACAAGCTCAGGGTACTCCTGTACAGCCTCCGAGATCGAGCAAAATATAACCCCGGCTTCCGCTAGTGTTTCTTTAAATGTTGTGATCACTGATACGCTATCAAATACTGCGTCTACTGCAACTCCGGCCAACATTTTCTGCTCTTCAAGAGGTATTCCGAGTTTGTCGTAAGTTTCTTTAATTTCCGGATCTAAATCATCCAAGCTGTCAAGCTTAGGCGTGTTTTTAGGAGCCGCATAGTAGCTGATTCCTTGATAATCCACGGGAGGATAATGAACGTTGGGCCACGTTGGTTCTTTCATTGTCTGCCAATGCTCATAGGCTTTGAGTCGCCACTCAAGTAGCCACTCAGGTTCATTCTTTTTAGCTGAGATCATACGGATGACGTCTTCGTTAAGTCCTACTGGAGCTACTTCCTGCTCCACATCTGTTACGAAGCCATATTTGTATTCCTGTTCCGCTAATTTCTCTAAATCGACACTCATTAAAAAGCCTCCTTAATTCACCTGATTAAAAATATTGTTGTCTTTATCTTTTAGCATATCTGCAAGTGTTGTATCTTCTAGAATCTTTACCATCGACATCTGAATTTTGTCCCATACTGGGAGCTGTGGACAACTGTCATGCAAAACACAAACTGAATCGTCTTCCATGCAGTCAACCATTCTTATCTCGCCCTCTATTGCCTCATATATATCGCGCAGGTTTATCTCATTGGGGGATTTTCGAAGAGTGTAACCGCCGTCAGGTCCTACAGAGGATCTAACGAGTCCTTTTTTAACTAATCTTCGCATTATTTTTGCCAGATAGCTAAGAGGGATATGTTGCTCTTCTGAGATCTCTTTCATACTGTGCTTGCTGATGGGTTGGTGACCCATATAAGTAAGCGATCTGACCGCATAATCTAAAGTTTTAGTTACTTGCATTTAGATTTTTCCCCATGGTTGACCCATTTATTCTTAGGAATTTATATTGTGGACTTTATGACTCCACAATATACAAGTTCCTAATTGGTAAAAATTACCAGATAATTATTTTTTGTCAATAAATAATAGGTATCCATATCTGCGTATTTAGCTTTGACACAGCCTGTTTTAGAAGGTAGACTGTAGCGGTTAATTAAAGGGGGAAACATGCTTTGGGAGGCAAGCTTCACTCTTTTCTAACTTATCTTAATTATTGAATATTCAATAAGAATATGAAAATACAGTCGGGAGGATTTAAAATGGCCCACGAATTACCTCAGCTACCTTATGATTACAGCGCATTAGAACCTCACATTGATGCAAAAACTATGGAGATTCACCATGGAAAGCATCATCAAACATATGTTAATAATTTGAACGCAGCTTTAGCAAATCACTCTGAACTTGAGAGCAAAACTGCTGAAGAGCTTGTCAAAGATCTAAGCTCAGTGCCTGAGGATATTAGAACCGCCGTAAGAAACAACGGTGGTGGCCATGTAAACCATTCAATGTTTTGGCTATGCATGAGCCCAAGTGGTGGAGGCGAGCCAAGCGGAGAACTTGCAGATGCAATTAATTCAGCATTTGGCAGCCTTGATGCTTTTAAAGAACAATTTGCAAAAGCTGGAGCAACTCGTTTTGGAAGCGGCTGGGCATGGCTATGTGTTGATGGAGGCGGCAATTTGGTTGTTACCTCAACTCCAAATCAGGATAATCCTATGTCAGATGGACTAGCACCTATTCTTGGTCTGGATGTATGGGAGCATGCGTATTATTTGAATTATCAGAACAGAAGACCAGATTATATCTCGGCGTTTTGGAATGTTGTTAACTGGGAACAAGTTGCAGCAAATTACGCCGCATCAAAATAGGTTGAATTAATTTTCAGAATTTGATAGAATTGGCGGTAACCGGAAGTTGGAACGTTTTAAGCTCGTGATTTAGATAATTTCATGGGTGTTTTAGTAATAAGATGGTACAGAATTATTAGCATATATAGGTACTGGAGAATTATATAAATAGGTTTTACGGTTTATATTTTGGAGGCCCCCCTCCCCAAAGGTTCCTTAAAACAGCTTATTCTTGACAAATAGCTATGCATATTTTTGTCCCATCTATTGCAATAATATAATAATTTTAGATATTTAAAGGAAACCGACATGGAAACGAAATATAAAGAGTTCGATGATTCTATATCAGTAGGTGAATTCGGAGAGTTCTCTGAAGAATCTGAAGATGTAAGCTCACTTAAATTCAAAGAGACTTATATGCAGGATGAAGAATCTGAGAATCACTTCCAGTCCAGGAAAACAAAAAGTAAATCTAAAGCTGATGAAACACCTGATGAACAACTTCGTCTTTTATATGTCTATTTTAAAGACATGTCTGTAGAACCACTTTTTACAGCTCAGGAAGAGGTAGAGATATCAGCAAAAATTAAAAAATGTGAAAATATGACAAGAGAACTTAGCTTAGTTGTTAATAAGTTAGGTGTAAAAAGCTCAAAAATAAAATCTAATGGCCACAAAAACGGTAGGAACGGTACCAACAGAGCAACAATTCTGAAACGTATTAAAAGCCTAAATGGTTTTATTAAAGTATACAGTGAAAATGCAAAGAGAATGAAGCAGAGGTTTGTTAAGGCAAACCTAAGGCTTGTCATTACAATTTCAAGAAAATATATGGGAAGAGGGCTTCCACTTTCTGATCTCATTCAAGAAGGCAACATGGGGCTCATGAGAGCGGTTGAAAGATTTGACCACAGAAAAGGTTTTAAATTCTCAACCTATGCATCCTGGTGGATACATCAGGCTATACTTAGAGCCCTGCAAGGCCAGACTAGAACAATTAAAGTTCCAGTCTATCTGTTGGAGCAAGCAAACAGGGTTTATAAAGTGAATGCTGTTTTGGCAAAAAAATTAAATAGAAAACCTACTCCAAAAGAAATATCCAAAAAATCCGGTATATCTGTTGAAGTAGTAAAAAGAATTCTTCGTTCAACAAAAGATGCTATCAGCTTGGATACTCCAATTTTAGATGGGGAAAAAACTACACTTTTAGATTCTATTGCGGATGCTGAGACAATTATTCCAGACTCCATGGTAGCCAAATCAGACCTTACAGATAAACTCAGAGAGGCTCTAACGCTTCTTAACCCTAGGGAAGAGGAGATACTTCGTCTCAGGTTTGGTATTGATCAGCACAGCACTTATACGCTAGACGAAATTGGAAAGCGTTTTAACCTTACTCGTGAAAGAATAAGGCAGATAGAAAAAGCGGCTCTAGGAAAACTTGCAAACTCAGATATTAAAGAACACCTTGAAAGTTTCCTCAGATAATAACTCAGCCAAAGATCTTCCGAAATTCAGCAGAGCATATCCATTTCAAAACTGTAGATTAGGTCTAGTTTAAAAGTCCGCCTATTATTGCGCCAAGAAGAAGAGGGCCTACATTAGAAACTACGAGGACAAAACTTCCTGCTCCCGCCACAAAGCCTATGACAGGCGCACCGGTTAATACAGAGGTAAACAAGAATAGAAAAGCGCCCAAAACTATGGCTGGTAAAAACACGGCAATAATAGCGTTAAAGAGACCGCCTGATTTCTTCCCTCCTACAATTCCAGCTATAAAAGGCCCGATTCCTGGAAGCCAGAATAGTAAGATGGATATTAAAAACATCCAGAATATGCCTGATATTATACTTCCCTTTTTTCTCTCCATTTTGCTCTCGCTATAAGTCTAACATGCTTGTGCTTGTAATTCGCAATAAAAAAGGCCCATTCTCTAATAAGAGAAGGGCCTTTAGTTTTTTATTTAAGGTTTTCCTTTGTTCTAATCACACTTAGAGTATCCGCAGCTCTTGCATGTCATACAGCCCTGCTCAAAGGCTAGGGCTCTGTCTCCGCATTCAGGACAACGCTCTAGATTTAAGTCCATGGCTTTTTTCGTTGCTCCATCTGTGGGTGCTGGCGCATTTGAAGCTGCCTCACCACCAACCTCAACAAAGTGTCTTTTTAATACTGTAGCTACAGCGTCAGGAATAGACATAACGAGTTTTCCTTCTGAGAACACAGGAGAAGATCCTCCGATGCCTTCAAGCTGCTCAATCACGTCCTCAACCGTAATACCTGATCTAAGGGCTAGTGATACCAAACGTCCAGTGGCCTCGGCATCAGCCATTGTTGAATACCCCGATTTACCTATTTGAACGAAGACCTCAAGCGGTCTGTCCTCCAAGGTGTTTACTGTTACGTATAGATTTCCGTACCCTGTCTTAATAACCTCTGTGAAGCCCTGAAGACACATTGGTCTTTTGATAGGTTTAACCTCTTCACTAGAGGATGAACGAAGGGATGAGATGGGGTTGGGGTGATGGGTTTTGTTCATCCCTTCGTCCTGGGTCTGGGTCGGAAGATTTTTTTCGTCTTTATCTTGCTGTTGGGATTTGGCCTCTTCTTCAGTTACCAAGATCCCTTCTCTGGAACCTTCTCTGTAAACTGTAATTCCTTTACAGCCAAGTTTCCAAGCAAGGAAGTAAATCTTTTCAACTTCTTCTAAAGTAATATCAGCTGGTAAATTTACAGTGCTTGAAATGCATGAATCGATATGTTTTTGAATTGCGGCCTGCATGCGCACTCTCATCTCAGGCTCTATTTCGTGTGATGTTACAAATGTATCCGGGAGCTCTGTGTCATCCTCTAAATCAAACTGCTCCATATATTCCTCAACAAGAGGATGATATACCTTAAACTCTTCTTTAGAGAGTGATTCGGAGCGTCTGTAGTAAGACAGCGCAAAAGCCGGTTCAACACCGCTAGTAGTGCCAGCAAGGACCGATCCGCTTCCTACTGGGGGAACTGTTAGAATACAGGCATTTCTAAGCCCCTGTTTTTTGATCTTGTCAACAATACGACTATCAACGGAGTCAAGGAAAGGTCTCGAGAGATGAGTGTCAAGATCAAATACAGGGAAGCTTCCCTTTTCTGAAGCAAGATCCGTACTTGCCTCGTAAACAGTATTTTTAATGTGTTCAAACATCTTATCTGCAAATTCAACACCTTCATCAG
>JBCCIH010000075.1 GCA_039028315.1 Thermodesulfobacteriota bacterium
AATCATCCCTTAGTCGGTGATTACTTTCAGGGCATGGCAAACGGAGTTTATGTAATGAGGCAGGCGAGCAATTGATTAAACCAAATTCTTTTGTTGGAGATTTAATACCATATGTTCCGGGCAAGCCCGTTGAGGAGCTTGAGCGTGAAATTGGAATTACGGACGCGGTTAAAATAGCATCTAATGAAAACCCTCTTGGCCCCTCGCCACTTGCGGAGAAAGCTATAAGCGAAGCTGTGCATAATCTGCACCGCTATCCAGACGGGGATGCTTTTTACTTAAAGCATAAATTAGCTCAGAAACTTGGCGTTGATCCTGAGACAATAATCTTTGGAAACGGCTCAAACGATGTGATCGACATTGCCGCTAGAACTTATATGCAGCCAGGCGATGAAGCGATATTCGGAGAGTATGCATTTATTGTATACCCAATTGTAAGTAAAGCGGTCGGGGCTAAGGCAGTTGTGTCTCCTATGCCTAATTACACGCACGATCTAAGAGACATGCATTCGAGAATTACTGAGAAAACCCGCATGATATTCATAGCCAATCCTAATAATCCGACTGGAACCATGGTGGCTAGAGACGAATTTGAGTGGTTTATCGAAAATGTGCCCGAGGATATTTTGGTTTTAGTTGATGAAGCATATTTTGAGTATGTAGAGGATCCGAGCTATCCAAACTCGCTCAATTACCAAAATACGGATAAGTCTATAATTACAGTTAGGACATTCTCTAAAATTTATGGCCTTGCGGGCTTAAGATTGGGCTATGGCATAGCACATCCAGATATTGTCTCTCACATGCATAAAGTGCGTCATCCGTTTAATTCAAACTCGTTATCACAAATAGGTGCGCTTGCAGCACTGGATGATCAAGAGCACATACAGAGAACAAAACGGATTAACTCTGAAGGGCTGAAGTTCGTATGCACAGAGCTAGAAAATATGGGCATAACTTATGCTCCTTCTTATACTAACTTTGTGCTGATAGACTTAGACGAGGATCCAATTCCTGCCTACAACTCACTTTTAAAAGAAGGAGTTATTGTAAGACCGGTAATGGGATATGGCCTTAAGACTCATTTAAGGGTTACAATAGGAAGCGAAGAGGAAAATCAGAAATTTGTTAGCGCCGCCAAAAAAGTTTTAGGTAAATAATATGCAATTTGAGAAAATTACTATAATCGGCCTTGGCCTAATTGGAGGCTCTTTAGCAAGGGCCCTTAAAGAGTCAGGACAAGTTGAAATCGTTGTCGGGATCGACACAAACGAAGATACTTTAAAGTATGCCTTTGATAACGGGGTTATAGACGAAGGTGCGCCAGAGATAAATGAAGTGATTGAGCACTCTGAAATAGTAGTTGTAGCAACCTATGTCGGAACTATATTTGAGAGCGCAAAAAAAGCCTTTGAGGTGGCATCTCAAGGAGCAATCATAACAGATGTTGGAAGCGTAAAGTCGTCTGTTGTAAATGGTATTGAGCAGCACCTCCCGGAGCATCTTCATTTTGTTCCCGCTCATCCTATAGCAGGCACTGAAAACTCAGGCATAAGTTCATCAGATCCAGGGCTCTTTAAAGATAAAAGGTGCATTATAACCCCTACTCCTAAAACCAATCCACGCGCCGTTGATAAAGTAAGAAAAATGTGGGAGCTTGCGGGAAGCCAAGTCTATGAAATGGACCCGGGCACGCATGACCACATATTTGCAGTAGTTAGCCATCTGCCTCATGTTGTTGCCTACTCTTTAATTAATAGCGTGCTTAGCTCTAAGGATTCAGACAAACTTTTAGAATTCGCAGGCGGAGGGCTTAAAGACTACACCAGAGTCTCAGCAAGCTCGCCTGAGATGTGGACAGAGATTTTCAAAGCAAATAAAGAGCAGCTACTAAATGCAATATCTCTATTTAAAGACTCTCTTGATAAAATTGAGGGCGCTATAAGAGATGAGGATTTTGAGAAATTAAGAGCCGAGCTTGAAAAAGCCGCTCAAGCTAAGAGAAACCTGTAATCAGAGATTAGAGCCATATTTTTGTAATATTTTATCTACTATTTTATCCGGACTGTCCTTAATACTTATTGTAAAAGCATCATCGGGTTCTTGGAGAGTCTGTAGCTGGCTCTGAAGCAAGCTTGGCCCTGCATAGTGCCCTTTTCTTAAAGATAGCCGTTTTTCAAGCAGCTTTTCCTCGCCCTTAAGATATATAAAAACAACTTTTTTCCCTGGAACACGAAGCTCATCTCTGTATGATTTTTTAAGCGCAGAGCAAGCAAGTATGGCATTTCTATCTTGTTCTTCGATGAGAGAACTTAGAGCTTTTAGCCAGGGGGCTCTATCGGCATCTGTTAGAGCTATACCCTGTCTCATCTTTTCTTTATTTTCTCGGGAGTGAAAATCATCGGCGTCATAAAAGGGACTTTTTATCTTATTAGCAAGTAGATTACCAACGGTTGACTTGCCCGACCCACTAACACCCATGATTATAAATATCATTTATGGATATCCCAGCGTACGGACTAGCCTATGCCGCACTGGCAGGCTGTTATGAAAAATGAAACTGCCAGGATGGATACGATTGTTATGTAATAGCGCATATCTTTCCCTCACATTAGTAATATATTAAAAGCTTGTCCGCCTATATTTCATCCAAGCTGGCAGCTGCATGCAGCAACTAATACTGATACCAGTAGAATTGAACCTATTGTTATGTAGTAACTCATAATTTCAACCTCTTGCAATAGTATTAATTCTGAGTATATAGAATTATTTTTCTAAAGCAAATCACAAAATTAATATTAATGCATCCCACATATTATAGCAAAAATCACGTCAAACTGGACGACATGGTTAACTCCGATTTCATTTTTTCTTAACACAACCTTAACATTGCCAGGGTTTAATCCTACATCAAACGAATTTAAAGGAGGTAGTACCAATGTTTAAGGGTGTAATTGATAAAAATATAATTAGCAGCACTATGGTTGCACTAGTAATCGTTTTAGCTGCAGGATTTGCTACTGCACAAGAACCCGTAAAAGTTGATGCAGAGATTCCGGACTACACAAAAACAAGTGGTGTTTCTGGAAATATTAATAGTGTAGGATCAGACACAATGAACAACCTTATGACACTATGGTGTGAGGGTTTCACAAAAGATTATCCAAACGTTAAGTGTCAGATCGAAGGTAAAGGCTCAAGCACTGCCCCACCAGCATTAATTGAAGGAACAGCACAGTTTGGACCTATGTCACGTGCTATGAAAAGTAAAGAGATCGATGAGTTTGAAAAAGCATTTGGTTACAAACCAACTGAAGTTCCAACATCAATCGACGCTCTGGCAGTATTTGTGAACAAAGATAACCCAATTGAGTGTTTGTCAATCGAGCAGGTTGACGCTATTTTCTCCAAAAACAGAAAATGCGGCGGCGCTGAAGATATCGCTACATGGGGTCAGCTTGGACTAGAAGGCGACTGGGCTAATGTACCAATAAGCATGTACGGCAGAAACTCAGCTTCAGGTACGTATGGTTACTTCAAAAAGAAAGCTCTTTGCAAAGGAGACTACAAAGACTCAGTTAAAGAGCAGCCAGGTTCAGCTTCAGTGGTACAGGGTATCACAGAAGATAAAAGCGGTATCGGGTACAGCGGGATCGGATACATCACCTCTGGCGTGAAAGCTATCCAGCTTGGCAAAAAAGCTGGTCAGTGCGCTGATCCAAACCTACAGAACATCGTAAGCAAAGAGTATCCACTAGGAAGATATCTATATCTATATGTAAACAAAAAGCCCAATGAGCAGCTTGACCCACTACGTCTTGAGTTCCTAAAATACGTACTCAGCCATCAGGGTCAGGAAGTTGTAGTTAAAGACGGTTATCTTCCACTACCAGCAAATGTTGATGCCGAAATTATGGAAACAATTACAGCTAAGTAATTTAGCTAGATTAACAAACCTAATTCATACGGTTATTAAATGACAGCTCAAACCAGATTAAAGAAGAAAGAACAACAAGCTTCCCCCGGTATTAGACGGAGGAAGCTTGTTGATTTTATTGCAACAAGCATTGTAACTACAGGCGGTATTGCAGTTATATTGAGCATTCTCGCCATATTAGTATTCATCGGAGTTGAGACAGTTCCGCTTTTCCAAAGTGTTAAGTCTGACCTTGCAAGCTCTTTTATATTAAGAGAATCACCTGAACTTTCGTCATATTCGGTTGAAAACACCGATGACAAGACTTTTCCATTTTTAGCAACAGGTCAAGAAGAATATAGGGAAATAGGTTTTGTGGTCACAAAAGATGGCATGCTGACGTTCCTAGACCTTACTAACGGAAATACTATAAAACAGTTTGGGTTAACTGAGCTTGAGGGCAGCACTATTACCTCAAGCTTCGTTTCACAAAACAACAAACTGTATAGCTTTGGAACAAATGACGGATTTATTCTCCCTGTGCAGACCAACTATAAAGTAGATTTTGTTGGAGACAAAAGAGTAATCACACCTGATATTGTTCAGCGCGATCTATTTAAAGTATATGATGACCAGCTTGAGATAATTGCTTATGAAGAAGCCCCTGAAGAGGATGTATCAGCAGCCGCGGCCTATACAGCCTCCGGCAATCTTGTATTCGTAGCTCTTATCGTACCTGACGATGACTTCGGTTCAGGAGAACCTGAGCTCATAAGTATTGACCTAACTGAGAAGATAAATGGAAGCACTGTAACTACTATAGAATTAGACAGGTCTATTGAAAACCTATTCGTCGGAACTGACAACGGTAAAATATTTCACTGGGACGTTAGTGATAGACAAAGTCCTGAATTCCTAAGAGCCATAGATGCTACATCGGGTTCAAAAGTGGCAATTACGGCACTCGCTTTTCTACTTGGAGACCGCTCTCTATTAGTTGGTGATGAGGAAGGTAATGTATCCGTGTGGTTTGAAGTACGGGACTCATCCTCCCCGTCAGGTGAGGTTTTAACCAGAATTCACCAGCTCGACCCACTTGAGCTTCCTATTACAAATATTACGGCATCCGCAAGAGACAGGGGTTTTCTAGCTTCTGATAGTGGCGGAAATATAAATCTTTATCACTCCACATCAGGGCAAATGCTCCAAGAGCTAAAAACCGACGGCTCCTCTGTTCAAAGATTATCATTTGCGCCTAAATCAAACGGCGTTTTAGCAATAGACGATCAGGGTAAAATGTACAATTGGGACGTCGATAATCCGCATCCAGAAACAAACTTTAAAACACTATTTGGAAAGGTTTGGTACGAAGGATACCAAAAACCTGAATACGTATGGCAATCAACCGGAGGCACTGATGAGTTTGAACCAAAGCTTAGCTTAACACCGCTTGCTTTTGGAACATTAAAGGGCGCTATATATGCACTATTTTTTGCAATTCCAATCTCTATTTTTTCAGCAATCTGCGTATCTCAGTTCATGCATCCATCACTTAGAAATACTATTAAACCTGTAATTGAAATTATGGCTGCGCTACCAACAGTTATCTTAGGATTTTTGGCTGGATTGTGGCTGGCGCCAATAATAGAAAAAGTTATCCCGGCAGTGTTCACAATACCAATAGTTCTTACTGTATTTACAATTCTAACCGTGATGATTTGGCAGTATGTTCCTAGGGGAATAAAGGGCCGCTTTAAAATTGGCAGCGAGCTCTTTTTATTAATACCGATAATTATACTGGGCGTTTTAGTTGCTTTCTGGCTAAACGGACCAATTGAAAACGTACTCTTGGGCGGAAACTATAAAGAATGGCTATACACAGTGTTAGGCCTGCAGTATGACCAGAGAAACTCACTAATTGTTGGTTTTGCAATGGGCTTTGCTGTTATACCTATTATCTTCACCATCTCTGAGGACGCCCTATCAAGTGTGCCTAAACACTTGCAGGCAGGCTCGCTTGCGCTTGGCGCAAACCGCTGGCAGACAGCAATTAGGGTGATACTTCCTACGGCTAGCCCGGGAATATTCTCCGCTGTGATGATTGGATTAGGTAGAGCAATAGGTGAAACCATGATCGTTCTTATGGCAACAGGTAATACCCCGATTATGGACTGGAGTATATTCAACGGATTTAGAGCGCTTTCTGCAAACATTGCAGTGGAGATACCAGAGGCGCCGCATGGCGGAACTCTTTACAGGGTGCTGTTCTTAGCCGCTCTGCTACTGTTCTTCTTTACCTTCCTTGTTAACACTGCTGCAGAGCTTGTAAGACAAAGACTAAGGAAAAAATACGGACAGCTATAGAAATGAAAAAACTATGCATACGGTGTGAAGGTTGAGTTTATGAAGAAATTTTGGAGTAGTGGAGATCCTTTTGTTTGGCTGACCGGTGTTGCGCTGATGTTCAGTCTATTAATGATCGCAGGACTCTTGTGGCTGATCATGGCCAAGGGGCTCGGGTTTTTCTGGCCGGCACAAGTTGTAGAGTTTGAACTTAAGAACGGAACTAGAGTTATGGGTGAGGTTACTGGCCATGAAGAAATCAGAGGCATCAGCGGAAAAGCCGAGGGGGAGCCAAGGTTCAGAACCCAGCTTAAGATTGGTAATAGGGATCTGTACGGACTCGACTTTAGATGGATTGATGATGATCAAATTGTTACGCGCTCAGTGCCTGAATTTGCAGTAGTTATGGAAAGACGCGAGTGGGGTAATTTCTACGGCTTTATAAAACAGATAACTCAAGACGGAAATGTACTTTGTGAGGGTAATGAAGCGTGCTGGGACAAACTAGAAGAAGATATACCGGTCTATGCTGGAATATTTGGTGAAATTAGAAAGATCGAAAAGGGTGATATCGGTGGTATCAATAGGCAGATCGAGAACTACAGACTCAAAATAAGAGGCGTCGAAATGAGCGACGGCGATCCTGCGCAAATAAAAGCCTATCAGGACAAGATCGCTCTTGAAGAGCAGAAATACTTAGATAAAGAAAAAGAACTAGAGGTTTTATATCAAGAATTTACAAAAGAAAAGATTACGATGGTTTCAGTGGGCGGGCGAGAGAAAGAGATGGCGCTTGGAAACATTGTTCTTGCATTTAGACCAAATGCCATGAGCTGGTTTCAAAAAGCGGGTCTCTATATGCACAGGGTTTGGGGATTTGTATCCGATGAACCCAGAGAAGCAAACACTGAAGGCGGCGTATTCCCAGCTATATTCGGAACCATCATGATGGTTCTCATAATGAGTATTGTGGTGCTTCCGTTTGGAGTGCTGGCTGCACTATATCTAAGAGAATATGCAAAACAGGGACCGCTAGTAAGGCTGGTTAGGATATGTGTTAACAACTTGGCGGGTGTACCCTCTATTGTATTTGGAGTGTTTGCTGTTGGATTTTTCATTTACGGCGTGGGGGCTTCGATTGACAGCTTCTTCTTCTCCGAAGCGCTTCCGAACCCTACTTTCGGAACTGGTGGAATTCTTTGGGCATCGCTTACACTTGCGCTTCTAACGGTGCCGGTGGTAATTGTAGCAACAGAAGAGGGATTGGCCGCAGTATCACAAGAGATAAGACACGGCTCTCTCGCTCTTGGAGCAACCAAGTTTGAGACTACTTGGAAGATTGTAATTCCAAGCGCAATGCCGGCTATTCTAACAGGGCTTATTTTGGCTATCGCAAGAGCAACGGGAGAGGTTGCCCCACTTATGATCACAGGTGTTGTTAAACTTGCGCCGCAGCTTCCTGTTGACGGCTACTTCCCATATGTACATTTAGAAAGAAAGTTTATGCATCTAGGATTTCATATATATGACGTAGGGTTTCAGTCCCCTAACGTTGAGGCTGCAAAGCCTATGGTTTTCACAACAGCACTGCTATTAATATTAATTGTGATTGTATTAAACTTGACGGCTATTGTAATTAGAAACCGATTGAAGAAGAAATATACTACCTCAGCGGTTTAATTGATGTTATTATTACAATTCCGGCAACAAGACTAATTGGAGGTCGGCAGTAAAATGGATACACAAAACGTTAAGGAAATGGAAAGCAAGCTGGAAGCTAATGTTACACAACCCCAAGAGGCTCCTGAACATAAAGCGCCCTATGCTAAGTTTGAGGTGCCTGATCCTGTTGTGGAAGTTAATGATCTAAATCTCTACTATGGATCAAAACAAGCGCTTAAGAATATCTATATGGATATTTCTAAAAATAAGGCAACAGCGTTTATCGGACCCTCAGGTTGCGGTAAATCCACCCTTCTTAGGTGTTTTAATCGCCTAAACGACTTAGTAGACTCTTGTGCGGTTGAGGGTGAAATATTAATTGATGGAGATGATATACAAGATCCGGGTATAGATATCACTCAGCTTAGAAAAAGAGTTGGAATGGTTTTTCAGAAATCAAATCCTTTTCCTAAATCCATTTACGAAAACGTTGCTTACGGCGCCAGAATCGCTGGAGAAAATAGAAAATCAGTATTAGATGAAGTGGTTGAAAAAAGCTTAAAAGGCGCAGCACTTTGGGATGAGGTTTGCGATAGGCTTGATGAAAGCGCTCTAGGAATGTCAGGTGGGCAGATGCAGAGGCTATGTATAGCAAGGGCCATTGCAGTTGAGCCGGAGGTGCTGCTAATGGACGAGCCTTGCTCAGCGCTAGACCCTATAGCTACAGGAAAAATTGAAGACCTAATTACTGAGCTAAAAGAGAGCTACACAATTGTTATCGTTACACACAACATGCAGCAAGCTTCACGTGTGTCTGACTACACTGCATTTATGTATCTTGGCGAGCTGATAGAGTATGATACAACAGAAACAATATTTCTTAATCCACACAATAAGCAAACAGAGGATTATGTATCAGGTAAATTTGGTTAATTCATAGAATATGGAAGACGAAAAAAAGAAAAAAGTTTTATTCCTATGCACCCACAACTCAGCACGATCTCAAATGGCGGAAGGGATTTTGAGAAGTCTTTACGGTGATAAATTTGAAGTATTCAGCGCAGGCACTGAGCCCTCAAGAGTAAATCCATATGCAATAAGAGCCATGAATGAGCTAGGAATTGATATATCAACCCATAAGTCCAAAAACGTTCAATGCTATGATGGAGTTAATATGGATTACGTTGTCACTGTATGCGACAATGCCAAAGAATCCTGTCCAACTTTTTTCGGAGCCCAAAACACAATTCACCATGACTTCAGAGACCCTTCCCAGTTCCGTGGGAAAGACGAGGAAATCCTGTCCGGTTTTAGAGTGATAAGAGATGAGATTAAAGCCTGGATAGAGAGTACATTTCAGAATATTTAGTCTTTAAATAGTTTAAAATTGGAGAGAGAAAATGATCAGGCTAGAGGAAGAGCTAATAAAATTGAAGAAGATGCTCTTTGAAATGGCTACCACCGTTGAAGAGATGATTGCAAAGAGCGTTAAAGCACTTGAAGAGAACAATATGATTCTCGCCGAAGAAGTGCGTAGAACTGACGACAGGATTGACGAGATAGAGGTCGAAATAGACAATCAGTGCATAAAAATCCTAGCGCTTTATCATCCTGAAGCCGAAGACCTTAGAACAGTTACCATGATCATGAAGATCAATAACGACCTTGAGAGAATCGGGGATCATGCAGTAAATATTGCAGAGAAAGCTATCTACTTAGCTGACAAACCTCCTGTAAAACCGCTTATTGATATACCGAAAATGGCGGAAAAGGCTATTGAAATGCTCCAGGAGAGTTTGGACTCTTTTGTAAATAAGGACGCCGAACTAGCAGTAGCTGTGTGCAAAAAAGATGATGAAGTAGATGCGCTAGAGCCGCAGATAGTAAGAGAGCTTATTACCTATATGATCACAGACCCGCAAACCATAGACAGAGCTCTAACTCTTATTTTTATAGCTAGAGGACTTGAAAGAGTAGCAGATTTGGCAACTAATATAGCTGAAGACACTTACTACATTGCCAGCGGTAAAATATTAAAGCACCATCATAATACAACACCAATGGAAAAATCATAACAAGAATTGCTAGCTACTACTCCTGCCTATTATTCCCGGTCACAATTTTGTATTAATTAACCCAATTCTACAATTTAGTGAAAGATAAATGTTATCTGATTATAAGCGCTTCTTGAAAACATAGTGCAGACGGATAAACTCATGGCTTTAGGATTAGAGGAAATATGCAGCTAAAAGAACTTTATCAAATAGGAAAACAGAGCTTAAGTGAGAACTCGGTACAAACCCCTGGTCTAGAGTCTTATCTACTTCTTGCCAAAT
>JBCCIH010000076.1 GCA_039028315.1 Thermodesulfobacteriota bacterium
CATTTCCATCTGATTAAGTCCCTCTACCCTTGAGTGCGGAAGCGCGGCCCCATGGGCTACAGGTGTGACTCCAAGCACGGTGCCTTCAAAGAACTGTCTGTATAAATTGTCATATGATTCTGGAACAAATTGAGAGAACAGTGTGCTCACTCTCTCTACAATATCCTCAAACTCAATACCTTTAGCTAGATCTATGACTTGGCTTCTGGCTACTAACTGGTCAAAGGGGTCATCCTTTCTAAGCTCTTTTTCCTTTAATATGCCCCTTAGCTCTCTATCTAAGCCCTCATATCTTGACTGTCCAAGTTTCTCAAATATATGGTAGATTGCTCCGCTTCTACCTACTTTATTTCTTACATAGTACCTGTACCAAAGAACCCCTATTACAAGAAATCCCATTGTTAATACCTTTGTCCATGCGCTCATATTGCTAAAAAGCCAAAGGCTTGAGAATATACCGAAAATAGGCATCCAAGGATAAAAAGGAGAGAGATAGCTAGGATCGTAGGAGTCTATTTTGCTCTCCCTCATAACTATTACAGCCACACAGACAAGCATAAACATTAATAGCTGAAATGCGCTTGCAATCTTTACAATCCCTGTTGTATCAAGAACTAAGAGTATTACAACTGTGGTAGCAACGGTAAATACGATGGCGTTAAGGGGCGTACCATTTTTCCCTAGTCTCTGCAGGAAGCTGGGCATCATAAAATCTCTGCTCATAGCCAAAGGATAACGAGATGCGCTCATAGTTCCTGCATTTGCGACTGATATAAATGCAAAAAGTGCTGCAATAGATATAACTATTACCCCTACTCTACCGAACAATGTTTCTGCAACTGTTGCTACGGGCGAGAGGTCTCCGGCGAGTTTTTCCATAGGAACGATTCCAACCATCACCGCAGTCCCTATACCATAGATAAGTATTGCAGTTCCCAGAGCAAGGAAAATGCCGAGCGGTAAGTTTCTCTCAGGGTTTTCCACTTCTTCTGAAAGACTAGTAACTTTTGTAATACCGCTGTAGCTTATATAAACCAAAGCAGCGGTTGAGATAATTGCGCCGGAACCAGGCTCTAAATAGTTATTGAAATGAGAAAAATTTAGCTCAGGTACAGCGCTGCCAATTAGAACAGCTAGCGCTAAAATAACAAGGAACACAAGTACAATCTGGAGTTTTCCACTAGTATCTGCACCTAAAATATTCAATATTCCCAGTGCTATAGCGATACCTATTGCAACACTTACGATTGGAAGCTCAGGGATAAATAAGCCCAAATACACTCCTATACCGATAAGCGCAAATGCTACTTTAAGCACCATCGCAAGCCATGTTCCAATACCTCCGATCGTACCTAGCAGAGGCCCCATTGAACGATCTAGAAAATAGTAGACCCCACCTGCTTTTGGCATAGCAGTGGTTAGCTCAACTATACAAAAAGTAGCAGGTATCAAGGGAAGTACTGCAATTAAATATGAAAGTGTTATGGCTGAACCTGCATTAATCGCAGCTATACCGGGCAATAGAAATAATCCCGCACTTAGAGTAGTGCCGGTAGCTAAAGCGTATACGTCTAGTAATTTCAAACTCTTTTTAAGACGCTGCGGGCTCGGATTACTCATAGTTTATCACTTTGATTTAATATCTGTTGTCAGCTTTAACTGTTCATTTTTCCTGTGTATCGCTAAGTCAAAAAGTCTACTGATTAACTCAGTGTAGCCTACACCTGATATTTCCCAAAGTTTTGGATACATACTGATTTGGGTGAAACCAGGGATAGTATTAATTTCACCTATATATAGTTCTTGGGTACTGCCGTTTAAAAGAAAGTCGACTCTGCCCATGCCGCTGCAATCAAGAGCGACGAATGCTTTGACTGCGAGTTCCTTTAGCCTGTTGGTGAGCTCTTCATCTAACTCCGCGGGAGCTATAAGCCCAGTCCCCTCTTCTAAATATTTTGCAGTATAGTCATAAAAATCTCTATGGGGAACAATCTCGCCAGGTAGTGAAGCTTGAGGAGTTTCATGTCCAAGAACGCTAATTTCAATCTCTCTTGGATTGCCTACTGCCTTTTCTATTAAGATTCTGTTTGAATATTTGCAAGAATCACCTATTGCAGAATTAAGTCCTGACTCGCTTTCAACCTTATAAACACCTACACTTGAACCAAGATCGGCAGATTTTACGAAGCAGGGAAATCCTATTATGTCTTTGGTTCTCTCAATTATAGATTTATTGTCAGACATCCAGTCATGGCTGTAAAACCCAAAATAAGGAACTACCGGAAGGTTTGCTTCTTTCAAGACTGCTTTCATTACAATCTTATCCATACCGACTGAAGATCCTAAAACTGATGCTCCCACAAAAGGTACACCCATCATCTCGAGCATGCCTTGAATTGTGCCGTCTTCTCCGTAAGTTCCGTGAAGAACTGGGAATACTGCATCTAATTTAACTTCGTCTATTACCTGAGAGTCCTTAATTTCAAAAAAAAGCGGATTTTCATAATTCAGAGAGGGAGTTAGAAAAGATTCTGTCTTCACGATCAGATCTCCATCCTCAAGCCACTGCTCGATCGAAACACTATGCCAAAGACCATTTTTATCTATAAAAATTGGATAAATTTCATACTTGTCTTTATCAGTGTTTTTAATAACCGATTTAGCAGAAAGCAGGGATACCTCATGTTCTACAGACCGTCCCCCGAAAATAATTCCAACCTTTGTCTTAGCCAATATTTACTACGCTCCTAATATAAATATCCCCAATTGTGTGAACTTGATATACAATGTTTGTAGGGTAATATGCAAGAATAACTGCTTGATGACCACTCGAAAACCCCCAGGAGCTAATTCAATGAAAAAAATAGTGATTAGTGAGCCGTTAAGAACCGCAGTAGGATCATTTGGTGGAGCATTAAAAGATACTTCAACTGGAGAGTTAGGATCCACAGTTGTAAAGGAAATACTTAACCGCACCGGAGTTGATCCCAAAAATATAGACGACTGCATTATGGGGAATATTCTCTCTGCAGGACAGGGAATGAATATTTCAAGACAAGTAGCAATAGGAGCAGGTCTTCCCATTGAAACTCCTGCTTACACAATCAACAGGGCTTGCGGCTCTGGTGTGCAAACTATCGCTATTGCTGCCCAGGCAATTAAAGCGGGCGATTCTGAGGCTATAATTGCAGGCGGTGTTGAGAACATGAGCCAAGCCCCTTATTACCTTACGAACGCCAGATATGGATACAGATTAAGTGTTCCAAAAGACGGTATGGTTGACGGCATGCTTTGTGATGGGCTGATGGATGTCTTCAATGACTATCATATGGCGATCACAGCTGAGAACTTAGTTGAAAAATATGATATCTCAAGAGAGGAGCAGGACGAGTTTGCATATAACAGCCAGATAAAGACAAAAGCTGCTATGGAGAGCGGGCGTTTTGATGATGAGATTGTTCCTGTTTCTATTCCGCAGAGAAAGGGCGAGCCGCTGGATTTTAAGGTTGATGAACACCCGAGGAGCGATACCACGCTTGAGGTCTTGGCTAAACTAAAACCTGCTTTCAAAAAAGACGGCACAGTTACAGCTGGAAATGCATCGGGCATAAATGACGGCGCAGCAGCAGTATTAGTGAGCTCAGATGAAAAAGCAAAGGAGCTTGGATTAAAGCCCTTGGCTTCTATAATTTCCTATGCAGTTGCAGGAGTCGATCCATCGATCATGGGCATCGGGCCTGTCCCTGCTATTCAAAAAGCATTAGATAAGGCTGGGCTTTCACTAGAAGATATCGATCTTTTTGAGTTAAACGAAGCCTTTGCTGCTCAATCACTTGCAGTGCTAAGAGATATACCAATGCCGGCTGAGAAATTTAATGTTAACGGCGGCGCGATTGCTCTAGGCCACCCGGTTGGAGCTTCGGGCACTAGACTGGTCGTAACACTACTTCATGAAATGCAGAAAAGAGATGATGCTAATTTGGGTCTTGCAACGCTATGCATCGGCGGCGGTATGGGCATTGCCATGATTCTTGAGAAAATTTAAGAATTACTAATAAGCTCAACACTATATTTCCGCTCTTTAAACAGTGCTTTAAATTCTTCTGGGACCGTGGCAACTTCGTGTTTATCGTAGTAGATAAAAACAATCCCTGTTTTAAGTACCGCAACAACCTTGCCGGATTCTTTATTGGTCAACCTATATACTAAATCACAGCCGTACTTAAGATAGTCGCATACGGCAATTTCCACAGTTACAACATCCCCATAAAACCCTTCTGATTTATAGTAGATTGCTACATCCGACAGTATGATTGAGGGTCCAAATGCGTCAAGCTCTGTAAATCCATATTTGGCAAAAAGCCTCACTCTAGCTTCGTGAGCGAGTGATAAAATGGAGTCATGCCCGAGGTGGCCGCCGTAATTTATATCGCTTATCCGAAGACTGATATCAGTTGAAAAATCAAACTTTCTAGGTGGGTGTATCTTTATTCTAGCCATATTTGAGCTCTGATTTGCTATAGACTTGGCTTCCCAATTATACATAATCTAAATTAAAATTCTCGTCTTGATTTTTATAATTCATGGAGTTATTATTTCGACCCATACGATTTTAACCACAAATTACATTCCAACTAGATAGGGAATGAGGCGGAGGACGAGAAGAAGATGGAAAGAGCAGAGAGATCGGAGAAAGAACACGCAAGCAAGCATGTTGATATTGAATCTAAGAGATTCTTTTTTGATGTCAAAGAAAACCATAAAGGCAAATATTTAAGGATTACAGAACTAAGCGGCGGCAGGTCCTGTATTGTTATACCCCTTGGCGGAATTACACTCTTCAAAGAGAGATTAGGGGAAATAATAGAAGAGGCTGAGAAACTTGTCGATGCTCCGGCAAGCTTCTAAAACCGTATTTTCATCAAATTAAATTTGCAGTGATTACAAAAGAACCTGGTTCTGACAGTATTGGTGCACCTAAAGAGAATCAGGAATAACTTCCGAGCTTAGGAGTTCATCGTAAGTCTCTCTTTTTCTGATCACAGAGAACTTATCCCCTTTAACCAAAACTTCGGGAACCCTAGGTCGAGTATTATAGTTTGAAGACATCACAAACCCATATGCTCCTGCGCTAAGGACTGCAAGCATATCGCCGCTCACCACTTTTGGCAGCTCGCGGTCTTGAGCTAAAAAGTCCCCAGACTCACATATTGGACCAACTATATCTACTACCTCTTTTTGGTCTGATGATTTAACCACTGGCAGTATTTCGTGATACGACTCATAGAAAGCAGGCCTTATTAGATCATTCATAGCTGCATCAACTATGACAAATTTCTTGGCTGTTCCCTCTTTAAGGTATAAAACTTTAGTAATGAGCATCCCTGCATTGCCCATAAGCGATCTTCCGGGCTCAAGTACTAATTTATATGGTTTGCCAGAAAATTCTTTCATGATTATCTCAGCGTACATTTTTGGATGAGGCGGCTTATCATCTAACTTATAGCTTATTCCTAGCCCTCCCCCGATATCTATGTATTGAATATTGATCCCTTCTGCTACTAAATCATCTGCTAGAGCAATAAGTTTTTTAACTGAATCTGTAAATGGTGTAAGATCAAAAATCTGTGATCCAATATGGGCATCAATCGCAATTACATCCACGCCGTCCATTTGTTGGGCTTGTTTATATACTTCAAAAGCTCTACCAATCTCAATTCCAAATTTACTCTTTTTAAAACCAGTCGAAATATAAGGGTGCGTTTTTGGGTCGATATCAGGATTAACTCTAAGAGCTACCGGAGCTTTTTTACCCATTTCTTGACCGACCGAGTTTAGAACATGAAGCTCCTCTTCAGATTCCACATTAAAAAATAATATTCCTGCCTCTATAGCTGCTTTCATCTCCTCTCTGGTTTTACCAACACCAGAGAAAACCACTTTTCCAGGATCTCCCCCTGCCCTTTTGACTCTTAAGAGCTCACCACCGGATACAATGTCATATCCAGATCCAAGATCTGAAAAAGCTTTTAGAATTGCAAGGTTAGAGTTAGCTTTGACAGAGTAGCAAATAAGCGTATCCATCTCTGAAAAAGCTTCTTTATAAGCTGTAAAGCTGTCTTGTAAATATTCGTAGTTGTATATATAACATGGAGTTCCAACTGACTCCGCAATAGAAGTTACACTAACATTGCCAATGTAGAATTCGCCATCTTTATAAGTGAATGAACTGTGCATTAATCACCTTCTCCGTTTAGGTATCTCTCCAAATACTCAAGTCTGTCATTACCCCAATACATTTTATCATCGACAAACATGGTTGGTGCTCCGAATACTCCTTTTTGTATCGCCGTATTGGTTTCATCTCTTAGCATATCTTTAATATCCTGATCGTTTATTCTGTTTATGAACCACTCTGGGTCTATATCAACAACCTTTACAGCCTCGGCCAAAATTTCCGGCTTGCTAAGATCTGCTCCATCTACCCAATAGGCTCTGAACATCGCATGATTATATTCAACCAGCTTGCCTTGCTCGGCCGCGGCAAAGGCGCCTCTCATTGACCTTACGCTGTTTAGAGGAAATAGGTCAGGATAATTAAAATCCACATCATAGTATTTAACTACTCTTTCTACATCCTGCCTTAGGTAGCCAATTTTATTTGCTATATCAATTGCTGGTGTTGATCCTATTTCATTGAACACGCCGCCCAATAAAAATGGCTTCCACTCAAGCTCAACCCCCGTGTCTTCAGATATTTTCTCGATCCTAATCGAGGCTACATATGTATAAGGACTACTAAAATCATAGTAGAATTCTACTTTTTGGCTCATTTAACTCTCCAAACAAAATTTAATAAACAGGGATTATAAGAAATAAGGGGGATAATATCAAGAATATAGCAATATATATTAATAAATTGACCCTGTTCCCGGCTATGCTAAACTCAGATATAATCCCAATAGAATCAAGAAACCATGAAAAGCCACTACAGTTTTGAAGGACTAAATGTTACAGCATTTGAGAGCCGAAGGGCGGCGGAAATAGAAAAACTCATTCGCTATCACGGAGGCGAGCCTAGAGTTGCTCCTTCTATGCGCGAAGTTCCGCTATCAGAGTCAAAAGAAGCCCTTCGATTTGCCAAAGATTTACTAGCTGACAAGTTCGATATGGTAGTTCTCATGACTGGTGTTGGGACTAGGGCACTTGTAGCTGCCGTATCTACTAAATATGATAAAAAAGATTTTCTAAAAGCACTTAAGAAAACTACAATTGTCGCCAGGGGCCCTAAGCCGGTAGCTGCGCTTAGAGATTATAAATTAAAACCCAATATCACTGTGCCAGAGCCAAACACTTGGAGAGACATTCTTATAACTCTGGATAATGATGCTAGCCTCAAAGGAAAAAAAGTTGCAGTTCAAGAGTACGGAATATCAAATAAAGAATTTATTAGCGCTCTTAGGAAAAAAGGGGCAAAAGTAACCAGAGTGCCTATATATAAATGGGATCTACCAGTAGATATAGGTCCCTTAAAAAATGCAATCAATTCTATTGAGGCAGGAAAAGAAGATATATCCTTATTTACTAGCTCTCAGCAGATCTATCATCTGTTTGAAGTAGCTGCAAAAAGCGGATCAAAAAGAAAGCTCACTGAGGGCCTAAAAAAGACAGTTATAGGGTCAATTGGTCCGACTACAACGGAAACCCTTCACCGATTCGGACTTCCTGCAGACTATGAACCTGATAGCCCCAAAATGGGCAATTTAATAAGAGAGGTAGCCAGAGTGGGCCCATCTCTAGTTAAGAAAAAACGTATGGCTCTTAAAAACGGAGTCGATACAAACTCCTGGCGGCAGCCGGATATGATCTGGAGTAAAGGATCTGATAAGAAGAGAAAAGAAATTACATACAACTCTGTTTTTATGAAAGCTTGTAGGTTGGAAAAGACTGATTACACACCTGTTTGGCTAATGCGCCAAGCAGGAAGATACATGAGGGAATACAGAGATATCAGGGCTGAAGTATCATTTCTTGAGCTTTGTAAAACCCCGGAGCTTGCAGCCGAAGTAACCCTAAGCGCCGCTGAAAAGCTAAATGTTGATGCTGCGATCATTTTTGCTGACATACTTCTTATTGTAGAGCCACTTGGAGTAGGGCTTCAATTCTCAAAAGGAGAAGGGCCAAGGATAAAAAGACCTGTGCGCTCAGGAAAAGCAGTAGACCGCATTAAAGAATTTGACCCTGAGTCTTTAAGTTATGTCTACGATGCGCTCAAGCTAACCAGAAAGGCGCTGGATCCAAATATAGCACTAATTGGGTTTGCCGGTGCGCCATTTACAGTGGCTTCATATATGATTGAGGGCGGCGGATCCAGAAATTATGAAAATACAAAAGGCCTCATGTATAAAGACCCCTCAGCATGGCATATCATGATGGATAAGCTCTCTAATGCCACGGCAATCTATTTAAAAAATCAAATTAAATCAGGCGCGGATGTAGTCCAATTATTTGATAGCTGGGTCGGGTGTCTTTCAAGAGATGACTATAAAGAATTTGTCTTGCCGCATATGAAGAAACTCATATCTAAGGTAGATAAAGATACACCTGTTATTCATTTTGGCACCGGTACCGGAGCACTGCTTGATCTAATAAAGGAATCCGGAAGCCAAGTCATAGGTTTTGATTGGAGAGTAGATTTAGCAAAGGCTTGGCGGCAAGTAGGATATGATGTTGCTATACAAGGGAATTTAGATCCGGTTTCACTCTTCGCTAACCACTCAGAGATAAGAAAACGTGCGAAAAGTATAATGGATAAAGCTAAAGGCAGACCGGGACACATATTTAACTTGGGTCACGGGATACTACCGAAAACTCCGGTCGATAACGTTATGGCACTAATAGATTTCGTTCACGAATACTCGCAAAAATAATGTTCAGGAGAAGTTAATGTCTAAGAAGTTCGATGCCATACTCATGATAGGATACGGGGCACCTGAGAAGATTGAGGATATACGCCCTTTTCTTATGAACGTTGCAAAAGGAAGGCCTATACCACCGGACAGGCTTGAAGAAGTAGCTCATCATTATGAGCTTTTCGGCGGAAAATCACCTCTTAACGAATACACATATAAACAAGCGGCAGGTGTACAGAATAAGCTTTCTGAAAATGGATATGAGCTTCCTGTTTATGTAGGAATGAGAAACTGGCATCCTTTTATTCCTGACACAATAAAAGAAATGTATGACAAAGGTCATAGAAAGGTAATTGGCATGATCATGGCGGCCCACCAATCAGACGCTAGCTGGGAGAGGTATCAAAGAGATATACAGGAGGCGCTCAAGGAACTTGGAATACAGATGGAGTTTGCATATTCCCCTCCCCTTTTCGATCATCCACTTTTTATCGAAGACAATGCTGACAGAGTGAAGGACTGTCTTAATGAAATACCTACTGCTGAGTATCCAGAGACTATGATCCTTTTCACAGCGCATAGCATTCCCGTTCCAATGGCCGAGGCTTCGCCATATGTGCAGCAGCTTGAGACCACTGCAAGATTGATAGCTGAGAACTTAAACTATGAGAATTGGAGACTTGTGTACCAAAGCAGAAGCGGAAGACCGACAGACCCTTGGCTTGAGCCGGACGTGTGTGATGTTATTGAAGATATTGCAAAAGACGGTGTGAAAAATGTTATCGCCCAGCCAATAGGATTTATATGCGATCATATTGAAGTTCTTTTTGATATTGGAGTAGAGGCCCAGGAAGCATCAGAAGAAGCAGGTGTTAGGCTGCTCAGAGCGAAAACAGTAAATGATGACCCGAAATTTATCCAAGCTATGGTAGATGTAGTCGAAGAAATGATGGATCATTGAAAATGGCTTGTTATGAATTTGTTACAATCTGGAGAGTTGATGCACCACTTGAGAAAGTTTGGAATGAGATCTACTACACTGAGTATTGGCCAGATTGGTGGAAAGGGGTGCAGAAAGTAGAAGAACTTCAAAAAGGTGACGATCTTGGTATCGGAAGCATCAGGCGCTACACTTGGCAGACTAAACTTCCATACAAACTAATATTTGAAATTGAAACTATAAAAGTAGAACCGATGACATATCTTGAAGGAATATCTGAAGGAGAACTTGATGGAAAGGGAATATGGAGACTGTCAGAAAAAGACGATCAGACTATATGTAGATATGATTGGATAGTAGAAACTACAAAACCATGGATGAATATACTTGCAACAGGGGCAAGTA
>JBCCIH010000077.1 GCA_039028315.1 Thermodesulfobacteriota bacterium
CCGTCAAATTCTTTTAAAGTGCGTATTGCCTTATTAACACTCACAGGGTTTCCAATCTGAATGGCGTTGGCTAGAGTTTTTTTAGCCTTTACTGGATGAAACTCTTGAAAATTGTTTAGGTAGCTTAAGTATAGAGGGTTTGCATGCTCTGCCTGTGCACATACTAACCTTGGCAACTTCTTAATTAGGCCAAGATCGCGCATCATCAAAAACCCTTTTCCAAGAGCTGAAATGTTTCCTAAATTTCCACCCGGAATAATAATCCAGTCAGGCACCTCCCAATCAAACTGCTGGCATAGCTCAACACTTATAGTTTTTTGTCCCTCAATCCTAAGAGAGTTAATTGAATTAGCTAAGTAGATATTGTTTTCAGAACAGATCTTTTGCACCATTTCCATGCATCCATCAAAATCGGTATCAAGTGATAAGACCATGGCGCCGTTTGAGATTGGCTGAACTAGTTGAGCAACCGACACTTTATCCTTTGGCAGAAATACTATTGCCGGAATTCCAGCCGAGGCGCAGTATGCTGCAAGTGCCGCTGATGTGTCCCCCGTTGATGCGCATGCAACTGCAGGCACCTCTTTACCGCTAGCTTTCATCTGCTGTACAACTGATACTAAAACAGTCATGCCCAAATCTTTGAAAGAACCTGTATGGCTGTTGCCGCACATTTTGAGCCAAATGTCTTCCATGCCAATCTGTTTTCCAAACCTCTCGGCCCAGAACAGATTTGTAGCCCCTTCATACATAGAGACAATATTTTCATCTTCAACGTATGGGCAAACCCATTCTTTTTTACCCCACACCGAGCTTCCATAGGGCCAGGACTGTCTTCTGTAGCGGTCATCAAATATGGACTTCCACTCATCGGCAGATGTTTTTTTAAGCTCATCCATATCGTGAGTAACTTCTAGTAAATTTTTACATGTTCTGCATCTGTATACGATTTCATCCAGTGGATAGGTCTCACCGCACGATTCATCTATACATCTAAACCAAGCTTTATATTTGCTCATAGGTAAACAAAATACATCTTGCAATTTTGACTGTCAAACATTTGAGCTAATACATGAACTCATTCAGAATAGCTACTCTGGATAAATTGATTCATATAAGCAAGTTTTGTGTTTAACAAACTCAAAAAAATGGCATATGATAATTAAAGATGTTCTTAATGATTGCGCTCTAAGTTTCTGTAATCTGTTGATAATAAGTGAAATTGGTTATTGACAGAAGATGTGTGTTTTGGTAAGCTGAGCTTATTGGATGGAGAAACAAAGAGTACACATTAAAATCCATGGCAAGGTTCAGGGAGTATTTTTCAGAGCATCTACCAAAGACAAGGCCCGTGAGCTAAATATTTATGGATTTGTGAAAAATAATTCCGACGGAACAGTAGAAGTTATTGCAGAAGGAGATACCGAGAATCTTCAAAAGCTTCTAGCATGGTGCCATGTGGGGCCAGATCGTTCAAGGGTAGATCATGTAAATACAGATTGGCAGCCTTATCTATCAGAGTTTAAAGAATTTAGCATTAATTAATGATTTAGGATTGGAGAACTTATGATATTAAAATGTATTCCTGGAGGAATTTTTGTAACCAACTGCTATATAATTGGTGATGAAG
Source organism: Thermodesulfobacteriota bacterium (assembly GCA_039028315.1). Taxonomy (NCBI): domain Bacteria; kingdom Pseudomonadati; phylum Thermodesulfobacteriota; species Thermodesulfobacteriota bacterium. The sequence continues at coordinate 1,631 of JBCCIH010000077.1, forward strand.
AAACCAACGAGGGAATTTTGATCGATCCAGGCCAACAGATGGATGAAATTATGTCTGAGGTCAAAAACTCAGGATTAAATATCAATAAGATTGTAAATACCCACACACATATTGACCATGCGGCAGGTGTGCAGAGGGCTAAAGATGAGCTTGGCGTTCCTTTCTATCTACATCCCGAAGACGAGCCAGTTTTAGAATTTCTTCCCGAAGCTGCTGCCAGATATCCCCAGTTTGGCGATGTTAAAGTTCCAAAGATTGATGTATACATTGAAGAAGGCGATGAGATAGAGATCGGAAACTTAAGGGCCAAGGTACTTCATACTCCAGGGCATAGCTGGGGCAGCGTGTGCTTTGTTATAGATGATCATGTGATATCAGGTGATACCCTATTTGCAGGCAGTGTAGGAAGGGTCGATTTAACAGGGGGCACCTCGATGCGTGAGCTCGTTGGTTCAATAAAAACAAAACTCATGTCCCTGCCTGACTCCTATAATGTTTACCCTGGTCATGGTCCATTCACCACGATCGGCGTAGAGAGAAGATCTAACCCATTTATTACAGGTGATTTAGCAATATTGTAAGATGCAAAGAACACTTATCAGAGTCTTACTGGCAGTAGTCATCATATCATTGTTTGTATACCTATTTGCAAGAGAAATAACTCAAGTATATGCGCTTCATCAAGAAAATGAAAAGGTTAAGCTCGAGGCCCAGAAACTAGAGAAAGCAAATCAAGAATTGACAAGAAAAATAGAGCTAATTCAAATAGACGATACTTATAAGGAAAAAGTCATAAGACAAGAATTGGGGATGATAAAGAAAGGTGAAAAGGTCTATCGATTTAAAGAGTAAACTCAAATTTTCAAATTATATTTTGGGCAAAGTTTTTATTGTAGTTCTTTCAATACTTACGCTCGCCCTGATATATAAGAGTAGTTTTCAAAGTTTCAATCTCTACTCTATGCTAGCTTCTTTGCTTGTTATATCTTCACTTGCCTATAAATCTGCAGCTTACATATTTTCTAAGACTAAATATCTGACACTAATAGATAGATTAGAATTCTCACTTTTAATTACTCTTCTATTTGGAATATTACTTGAGATTTCCGGAAATAATTTATTCCCAATAGCGTACGTTATGCTGCCTATTATTGTGCTTTTCTTAGGATGGCATGCCGCTGGGCTTTCTTTGGTTATAGTTTCGGTACTTGTGCTCACGCAGTTTGAGTCTACCTCACCCCCATATCAAATTGCTCTACTACTGCTTTCAACAATTGTTTTGGGATATTTTCTAAGGGGCGGCAAATTTGATTTTGATGTCAATTTGTTTAATAAGGCAAACCCCAAAAAACAGCTTTCGCAAAATCCTATGCCAACAAATTTTCATGATCAAGAAGCTGAATCAGATAACATAAAGGAGCTAAGGTCTGATATCAATAAGGCTCTAGTGATGTTAAGTAAGCTAATCCAAAGCCATAGCATATTGTTCTATATGAAAATGGATGACGGACTTTATATTATTGCAGATTCAATATCTAACAGTCAGGAATATATAGATAGCGGGCAAAGAGTAAGTTTTAGAGGCGGCTACCTTGGCTGGGTATTAAAGACAAAAACCCCAGTGTTAATTACAAGCATAAAAAACGTCAGACAAAATTTGGTCTATTATACAAAAGACATTCCAGTTAGATCTTTATTGGCCACACCGCTTCTAATGAAATCTGAAAAAAATATTCCCGAGAACAAACGTGATGTCGTTGGAATCTTAATAATCGACAGCATGAAGAAAGATGTATTTGGTGAGAAAGAAAAACTTATAGTCTCTCTTATATCAGATAGAATCAGCGAGATAATAGATAGGTACCAACTCTCAGAGAGGGTCAAACTGAGCAATCAGGAGCTTAACTCTTTTTATGATTTCACTCAAAAACTAAATTCTAGCGGCAGTGTGGATTCTGTACTAGACCAAATTGTTGATACTTTAGATATGGCCATGAATGCAGATTTCATTGCAGTCACCCTCTATGACCAGGAAGAAGGCACAGCGGTGCTTAAGAAGATTAGCGATGAAGATAAAAATCACCTCGAAGACAAAGAGATACCCTACACGGATACACTGATTTGGCTTGTAAATGAAGGTAAAAACTACTTCACTACAGATGATCTCTCAGTAAGAACTAGATATCGAAGCATATTCGGAAAAGAAATAGATTTCGCCCTGGGCGTAAAAAATATAAAGTCCGTCTTAATCTATCCGCTGATGGAAAAGATAGCAGATGATACTGATAACGATGCAGCTATTCTAGGCTCGGTTGTGATAGCGCGAGAGGAAAAAATGAGCTTTGATGATGGCGAGATCAGTTTGGCTAAGATAATATGCGGAGAATCGGCTAAATTTATTAAAACGTGGATGGGGCATCAAAAGACAAAAGAGCTTGCCCTTAGAGATGGTCTTACTGGTCTCTATAACCACAGGCACTTGAAAGAAATGCTTACTTACACTGTTAGTCATTGTGATAGGTATGATGAGCGCTCATCACTAATTCTCATTGATGTCGATAATCTAAAAAGCATAAATGATACATATGGCCATAGAGCAGGTGATAGTGTTTTATCATTTGTTGGTAAGGTGCTTACGGAAAGTCTAAGAAAAATAGATATACCCGCCAGGTACGGCGGCGATGAATTTGCAGTTGTGCTTCCGAATACAAACAAAAGAGGCTCAATGGTAGTAGCACAAAAGATTAAAACCAACATAAAGAACATGCCTTTTAAGTTTGATGGGGATGAGGTTTTAATAACACTTAGCATAGGAATTGCTACTTACCCTGAAAATGCTCCTGATAGCGAGGTGTTGTTCGAAAAATCTGATAGAGCGCTTTATGAAGCCAAGAACCAAGGTAAAGATAAAGTTGTTCATTATGAGGACATATCGTTTGAAGAGCTTGGAACATAGATATGATATTTTATATATATGCCATCTAGTATAAAAGACAAGATTAATCCCAAAGATTTTTTCTCTAGAATTAACTCTTATCCAGATAAGAACTTAGGACAAAATTTCATCAAAGACCTAAGGGTCATTAATCGTATTGCTGATGTAGCAGGTTTATGTGAAGACGACGATGTACTTGAGATTGGTCCCGGTATGGGTGCGCTAACATATAAATTGTCACAAATTGCAAAAAGAGTAATAGCTATAGAGAAAGATGCGAAGCTATACGATCATTTAAGTGTTCTATTTGATGGCTATACAAATTTAGAGTTGATTAACAATGATGCATTAAAAGAGGATTTTGGCGCTTTGTATTATGGTAATAAACTCAAGGTAATAGCAAATCTACCCTATAGCGTTTCTACTCCTCTATTGTTCAAGTTTCTTGAAACACGGCAAAATTATTCATGCCTAGTATTGATGCTTCAACTCGAAGTAGGAGAGAGAATTGCTGCCGCGCCTGGAAGTAAAACCTACGGATCAATTTCAGTTCTTTTGCAAACCTATGCGGATATCTCAACTGAGTTTAGAGTCTCGCCTGAGTCTTTTTGGCCAAAACCCAAAGTTGATTCAGTTGTTCTAAAAATAGTACCGCTTGATACACCCCGTATAGATATTTCCGATGATAACCAATTTGAAAGAATTGTAAGAGCGTCCTTTTCTTCTCGAAGAAAAATGCTGCCAAATTCACTTGAATCAATTATGCCAAAGAAGACAGCTCAAGAGGCTCTGGATTTGGCAGGAATCGATCAAAAAAGAAGAGCAGAAACCCTCACGGTAAAGGAATTTGGAATTTTGGCAGAAAAGCTAAGACTTTTGGGAGTTTAAGGCTTATTCAGAGGAAACTACTAATAATGTGGTGTCTGCCTCAACAGCGTCTCCTTCTGCTACACTGATGTCAGTTACCTTTCCTTCGATTGGAGATTTAAGCTCGCTTTCCATTTTCATAGCTTCTACTACTACAATTCCTTCATCTGCTGCTACGTCATCTCCTATTTCTTTAAGTATTTTAACTACGCGGCTTGGCATTGGAGATTTGATTTCCTGGACACCTGAAAGCTCTTGGGAAGATTTTCTCTGATCTCTCTCTGATATGGCCTCTATGATAAATAGATCCCCATCCATAAATACCTGAATTTTCTTGCCATCTTTTAGAACGCCTATAGTCAGAGATTTGCCGTCGAGTATTACTGAATAGAGATTGTCATCTATTTTTTCAAATTCAACTGGTACTTCTTTCTCGTTAATTTTTACAATTGTTTGCTCTTTGTCTATTTCGGTTTCAACACTAAAGACTTTGTCCTGTATTTTGAAAGTGTATGTCATACTAGGTTACCCCCTGATACTGCTGCTTTCCTACCTAGGAGCTTCCAGTTTGATTGAGGGGCTTTATCTGACTCTTGAGTTTCCTCAACATCTTCTAATGCTAGCGCTGCAGCAATAATGGCAGGTTCGATATCAACTTCTCCCGGACCGAGCAGCTCCTGGTGACGCTCGATAAAACCAGTATCTAGCTTGCCTTGCCTAAATTCATCGTTTTGCATAACGCGAATTAAAAATCCAATATTTGTTTTAACTCCAAGAACGACATATTCTCTTAGCGCTGAAGCCATTTTGTCGATTGCTGCTTCCCTGCTATCAGCCCATACTACAAGTTTTGATAGCATTGGATCATAAAAAGATGTAATTTCACATCCGCTGTATATTGATGAGTCGTCCCTAATTCCAGGTCCGCTAGGGGCTTTTACATAATGCAGCATTCCTGGTGAGGGCATAAAATTAGTTTCAGGGTCTTCAGCGTATACCCTGCATTCAACTGCCCAGCCGTTTATGCTAAGTTCTTTTTGCTTGAATGGAAGCTTTTCTCCCTCTGCTATTCGTACCATCCATTTCACAATATCAAAACCTGTTATCATCTCAGTCACTGGGTGCTCTACCTGAACACGAGTGTTCATCTCAAGAAAATAAAAATTCTCTTTCTGATCCATAATGAACTCTACAGTGCCTGCGCCGCTGTAACTAACAGCTTTTGCGATATTTACCGCTACCTCTCCCATTTTCTTTCTGGTTTTTGCACTAATTGCGGGAGAAGGAGCTTCTTCTATTACTTTTTGATGTCTTCTTTGTATTGAACACTCACGTTCAAATAGATAAAGCGTGTTTCCGTGAGTATCTGCGATTATTTGTATCTCTACGTGCCTTGGTTCTTCAACAAATCGTTCTACAAAAACAGAGTCATCCCCAAATGAAGAGCGTGCCTCACTTCTAGCCATTCGAAGCGAACTTTCGAAATCTTCCTTGTCTCTGACCAGCCTCATACCTTTACCACCACCGCCAGCTGATGCTTTAATCATTACAGGGTAGCCAATCTTTTCGGCTACAACTGAAGCCTCAACATCAGTGACAGCGCCGTCTGATCCTGGAACAAGCGGTACTTTTGCGTCCTGAGCAATTTTTCTAGCGGTAATTTTATCACCCATAAGCCTAATTGCTTCGGCGGATGGGCCTATGAAAACAATCTTTTCTTTCTCGCATCTTTTTGCGAACTCTTCATTTTCAGATAGGAATCCAAACCCCGGGTGAATTGCCTCGGCGCCTGATTTTTTAGCGACTTCAATAATTTTATCTATAACCAGATAACTCTCTGAGGGCGCGGATCCTCCAATGTGGTATGCTTCGTCCGCGAGTGTAACATGAAGTGATTTACGGTCGGCATCAGAGTACACAGCGACAGTAGTTGCGCCTAGCTCCTTGCAAGCTCGTATTATTCTTACCGCGATCTCCCCTCTGTTTGCTATTAGTATCTTATTAAACATTCAGCTTATCCTTTGTTCCTAGAGTGGAATGTTTCCATGCTTTTTAGGAGGAAGAGTCTGTCTTTTCCCATCTAGCATCTCAAATGCTGCAATTACTCTTGGTCTAGTATCTTCTGGCTTTATGACCTCGTCTACAAATCCAAGCTCAGCAGCTTTATAAGGGTTAGCAAAATTCTCCTTATATTCTTCAATCAGTTTTGCCCTTTCGGCCTCTGGATCATCAGCCTGTGCTATCTGTCCGCGTGAAATAATATTTACAGCTCCGTCAGAGCCCATAACTGCAATCTCAGCAGTTGGATATGCAAGCGTCATATCGCCTCTTATGTGTCTCGAGGACATCACATCGTACGCGCCGCCATATGCTTTTCTTGTAATTACTGTAACTCTGGGCACTGTGGCTTCACTGTATGCGTATAGAAGTTTGGCTCCGTGCTTGATAATTCCACCCCACTCCTGTGAAGTTCCAGGCAAAAATCCGGGCACATCTTCAAATGTTAGAAGTGGAATATTGAAACAGTCGCAGAACCTAACAAACCGCCCGCCTTTAACAGATGCGTCAATATCAAGGCATCCTGCTAGCACATTTGGCTGGTTTCCGACTATTCCCACAACGCGTCCTGCTAATCTTGCAAACCCAACAATCATATTTTTTGCATAATGTTCCTGTACTTCAAAGAAATATCCTTCATCCACAACCGCACTAACGACGTCTTTCATATCATAGGGTTTGTTTGGGTTTTCAGGAACAATAGACCTAAGAGCCGTGTCCCTTCTATCTGAAGGATCTTCAGTTGTGGTTCTAGGTGGGTCCTCCATATTATTTGATGGAAGAAAACTTAGTAATTCTTTTATTAACATTATTGATTCTTTATCATCCTCAGCAGCAAAGTGAGCAACTCCGCTTCTGGAGTTGTGAACCATTGCTCCGCCTAAATCCTCTGAGTTTACTTCCTCATGGGTTACCGCCTTAATTACATCAGGACCAGTTATAAACATGTAGCTTGTGTCTTTGACCATAATAGTGAAGTCAGTGATAGCAGGAGAGTATACGGCTCCGCCTGCGCATGGTCCCATAATGGATGATATTTGAGGAACTACACCTGAGGCTAGTACGTTTCTTGAAAATATTTCAGCATAACCCGCTAAGCTCTCAACACCTTCTTGGATTCTGGCACCGCCTGAGTCGCTGAGTCCAATAACTGGAGCTCCAGTCTGCATGGCAAGGTCCATAATCTTACAGATCTTTCTACCATGCTCCATTCCAAGTGAGCCTCCGAATACTGTAAAATCCTGGGCGAAGACAAACACCTGGCGGCCTTCTACTTTTCCATATCCGGTGACAACGCCGTCACCTAGGAATTTTTTGTCGCCCATACCAAAGTCATTGCATCTATGAACAACGAATTTATCAAGTTCCACAAAGGTGTTTTTGTCTAAAAGAAGATCAATTCTTTCCCTTGCGGTAAGTTTGCCGCTATCGTGCTGCCTTTTTATTCGGGATTCCCCGCCTCCAAGCTCAGCCTCTTTTTCTTTTTGTTCTAGTAATTCAATTTTTTCCTTCATTATCAGCTCCTTTGAAGGTCTTTAAGCGACCAAAACTTTACTCTGAAATTAAATGGTTGGCAAGTTTATATTGGAGGAGCACTTTTAAGAAAACTCTGGTTCTAAACTAATTAGTTTCTAATTTCTTCCCAGAGTTTATTTACCTGAGCCAGTGTATGTTCAATGGTCTGAGAATTGTCGATTAAATAATCTGCATGCTTTGCTTTTTCTTTATGGGGTATTTGGGAATTTATTCTTGATAGAGCATCATTCTCACTGAAGCCATCTCTGTTGGATAGCCTATCAATTTGGTCCTGTTTATCTGAAGTTACTACTATCAGTTTTTCTATTAAATCTTTAAGACCCCCCTTCTCAACAATAAGGGCTGCCTCAATGATCACCACCCGTACGTTCTGAGATTTATACTCTTCAACCTTTTGCCTGGCAGTCTTAATGATTACAGGGTGTGTGATCTCGTTTAATTTATTTCGTTTCAGTTCATCATTAAAAATAATGTCTCCAAGCAGCTTTCTATTTATGGTCTCATCAGCGTTTAGAATCTGATTTCCGAAAGTAGTAACTATCTGCTTCCAAGTTTGCTGACCGGGTTCTACTATTTTTTTAGCAATATCGTCGACATCGATGACTTTAGCCCCTAGCTGCTCTAACATCGATGCCACTGTGCTTTTTCCGCTAGCGATATTGCCGGTAAGACCTAGGACTTTCATGCAGTTAGTTTAATTTGCTAAAACAGGGGTTTCAAATCTTTATGTAGTTTAAAGCCTCACTTTGGTATACTACAGATTCTATACCGGCTATTTATAAGGAGCTTTAAATGCCCAAGAAAGTTGAAGAGATTAAAAAAGTTGCTGTGATAGGTGCAGGCACAATGGGCTCTGGGATTGCTCAGGTCCTTGCCTCAAATAAAAAAGAAGTAATTTTGCTTGATGTATCTGATGCTGCAATTACCGCAGGTATTCAGAATATAGAAAAGAGTCTTCAGAGGTTAATTAAGAAAGAATCGATTACTCAAGAGGATGGTAGTTCGATCTTGGGAAATATTGCCAAGACTACAAAGTACCAAGACCTTGAACAAGCCGATTTAGTAATAGAAGCAGCTTATGAGGACATGGCAATTAAAAAGGATATATACACTAAGCTTAGTGAGATTACTCTGGGCGATGTCATACTAGCAACAAACACCTCTTCTCTTCCGATTGTAGAAATAGCAATGAATACCAG
>JBCCIH010000078.1 GCA_039028315.1 Thermodesulfobacteriota bacterium
TCAACAGAGTTCCAATGGGTCTTAAGAACATTATCGGTCACAAAATTAATACTCATTGGAATCCAGCCGTTCTCCCCGGCCACTTTTAGCGTGCCCGAGCTCTCTGTTATGCCCGCAACAGCAATTGGGGGATGGGGTTTTTGGTAGGGCTTTGTATGAACCCTAAGACCTACATCGTCCTGGGGCTCGGGAACAGTATAGCTCCACCTGCTGTTAGCATATTTACCAGGCTTTGGGTTATTCCACAGATCTAATATGAAACCTAAGGAATCATTTGTAAGATCCCTTTGCTCACCTGTGCTTGGGTCTATATTGAACACCTCAAAGTCACCTATAAAGCTTCCAGCTCCAATTCCCCATTGGAATCTGCCTTTGGCTAAATTATCCAGAACCGCAATTCTGTGTGCTAGCATGAAAGGATCATGCTCAGGAAGACACGAAACACCAGTGCCTAATATTATCCTATTTGTACGCGCAATAGCGTTTGCAATGAAAAGATCAGGCGCGGGAATGTTCTCCCATCCAGCAGTGAAATGCTCTCCAATCCATGCTTCTCTAAAACCCAGTTCGTCAAGTAAGACTATCTGTTCTAGGTCCTCTTGAAGAGTTTCTGACAGGTCTCTGCCCGCAGGATGAAGGGGCATTGTAAAGTAGCCTAATTCCAAATAAAAGCTCCATATATGCTAAGTTTTATTAGAACATTGATATTAACACAACTTAAAATTTTCTCCAAAGCTAAAGCACAAACTTTAGCTTTGATAATAATTCACTTTAGGCTATAATTTTCCCATCTTAAAGGAGGCATAAATTGAGCGTAAAACCGGCCAGAGCGCTTGAAGCACTAAGGGAATTCTTAAAGTTAGAGTCAGCTAGCGGAATCATACTTGTGGGCGCTGCTGTACTTGCTTTAATAATCAACAACTCTCCTTTATCAAGCCTGTATGATCTTTTTTTAAATACCCCAGTTGAAATTCGTATTGGCGCTCTCTACATCGGAAAGCCGCTTCTTCTTTGGATAAATGATGGTCTTATGGCCATATTCTTTTTATTAATAGGGCTCGAAGTAAAAAGAGAGATAATGGACGGCCAGCTCTCTAGTCTTTCTCAAGTAGCGCTTCCTGGTTTTGCTGCTGTTGGCGGTATGGTAGTGCCTGCACTTATATACGTAATGTTTAACCTTGGTAACACGGAAACTCTAAGCGGCTGGGCAATCCCGGCTGCAACCGACATTGCGTTTGCACTTGGAATTCTTGCGCTTTTAGGTTCCAGAGTACCTCTTTCTCTAAAGCTATTTTTGCTGACACTTGCAATAATCGATGATCTTGGTGCTATTGTAATCATCGCCATATTCTACTCTGGCGATCTCTCTACTACATCACTGATATTGTCTGCAATTGCAATTGCTGTACTTGTTGCAATGAACCTTCTTGGAGTTAAGAGAATTGCTGCCTATGTAGTAGTGGGTGTTATTCTATGGATATTTGTTCTAAAATCAGGAGTTCATGCAACCCTTGCAGGAGTAGTATTAGCTTTTGCAATACCACTTAGAACCAAAGAAGATGAGCCTTGTCCGCTTAGGGAAATGGAGCATTCGCTTCATCCCTGGATAGCTTTTGGTATTATGCCTATCTTCGCTTTTGCAAACGCGGGAGTCTCACTTTCAGGAATGTCATTTGCAACGCTTTTCGAGCCAATTCCAATAGGTATAGCGCTTGGTCTTATCGTTGGAAAGCAGATAGGTGTGTTCGGATTCTCATTTGCGGCAGTAAAAATGGGGCTTGCAAAGCTGCCCTCTGAGCTTAACTGGCGGATGATTTACGGAACATCAATACTTTGCGGAATAGGTTTTACGATGAGCTTATTTATAAGCACACTTGCTTATGATAGCAGCCTCTCAGAGTATGCAATAGAGGCTCGCATAGGAATACTTGTCGGCTCATTTATCTCAGCTATTGCGGGCTTTTTGATCTTAAAAGCATCTCTTAAAGATGAAAGTAAGCCTTTGGAATAATTAATCTTACAAGTACAATTCAGAGCTGTGATACTAAACAGAACTAAATCGATCTTTCTCTTCCTATCTCTACTTTACATTACATTCTATATTCCGATGACCCTAACCTTTTACCTGCCCAACTGGATGGAGCTTAATTGCGATTGGCATAACCGCTGCAGAATTGTGGGAGAGGACAGGGCGGAAAAAGGAATACAGGAGCTTGCAGCTTTTTTCAGACACCAGGGTGGGCTTGAGAGTTTTTTTACAGATAAGGAAAAGACCCATCTTAAAGAAGTAAGGGGAATGTTTGATAAGATGTTCTTTTTGGGTCTAATAGGCTTAGCGATAGTAGCTATTTTATATGACAGAAAAAAAGTGCGGCGCTTTGCACTCATAAATGCAGTAATAATCCTCTCTTTATTAATAGTTCTTCCTTTTTTTGGGACTTTTTGGAGGGATGTATTTCACCCTCTTCTATTTGACAATGACCTTTGGCAAAACAACAAATATGATCTCTCATATTACATAATGCCGAGGGTGTTTTTTAAATATACAGTTGCACTATTAATTGCAATTTGCTTCATCATTAATCTGGCAATCTGGCTTGGTTTAAGAAAGAGGCGAGACAATAGTTAATTTATATCCTCTTCATGTGAATGAGAGTGAGAATCTGAGTGTGAATGAGAATGAGAGTGTGAATTAGAATGTGAATGTGGGTGAACATGTGAACCTAATCCGATAAAATCGCCGAACTCGCAGTTATCCTGTCCTATACATCCCCTAAAACTAGGTTGGTTGCTGTGATCAGCAGCCATGCCGTACCTATGTCCCAGCTCATGACGCCACACCGCGAACTCCCCGCATCCTAAGAATCCTCCTTCAGAAATTACAATTATATCGTTTCCAAAGAAATATACCCCCGAGCATTCGCTCAGACCTACGGCCTCACATTCAAATCTGTTCGGAACAACATATACTCTCAATGTCGAAAGGGGTGGGATATTTGTTCCATTTTCTAGTTCAACTGTCTGAAACCCCAGCTCTGAGCCTTCAATGAACTGGCAGTTAAAAAAGTTAGTAGCTCTGTTATCTAGTAAATTGAGCACACTGTTTGTTCCACTATCTACGCCGCTATCAATCGAAACTTGCATACCATATAGCGGAGTAGTCAGATTATAATCCTGAGATTCTGCAATTTCTTGATTAATAAGAGGATCTAATGGACTTACAGGATTGTCATCTTCTAATGAGTCACATGAAATCATTGTTGCCGTTAATATGAAAATGGAAAAAACGATCAAATACTTCATTGCCTGCTCCCCCTTATGAACTCTATTGTATAATGATAACTGATACTTTTAGAGATGCTATTTGAAATTCCGCATTTAGCGGCCAAAATATAAATCAGAAAACATAATTCGGAGGCTAAGAGATGAAATTAGTATTAAAACTATCTATCATAGCAGTATTTTCTGTTTCTATATTATTAGCTTCATGCAGCGCTGAGAAATCTAGCGCAGAATTTCCACCCTCCTGCACTGAATCAGGGTTTACATACGAAGATAATAATCTGGTCTTAAATGAAGCTACATCTGATGAAAATGTATATCTAATCAATAATTCGAGCGCCTCCCAGATTATGATAAACATCCCTCCTAAAAAAGATCCCGGTGCTGACGCCGGATGGAGTTCAATGCTTGGTGCAAATAAGTGGTCTGCAATTGCAATCAGCACAGAAAATTTTAAATTTAGCTGCTACAACTTGCCTTCATCAGGCGGAGAGGAGAATCTTAATTGCAAAGAGGTTTTGAGTGTGTGCAAATTTAAACAGGCTGATCTTGGATCTGCAGGCTCAGGAAGTTTCTGGTTGGCTGAGGATAAACCACTTAACGGTATTCTTGCAACTATGAAATCAAGGGGTGTAAGCTGGGAGTAGGAGGTTAACTAATAGCGCCCTTGTAGGACCAGTCTAAAAGTTCAATTGGGTGTGCTGTCTTTATATTAAGCCCGTGTGATTTGATTCCTTTTTGTATCTGCAGAAGGCAACCCGGGTTTCCTGCAACTAGGTAGTCCACATCGTTTTGCGAAACATTATCCATTTTTCTGTCCAGCAGGTTCTGGGACATCTCCGGCTGCACAAGGTTATAAATACCGGCGCTTCCACAGCATAGATCAGACTCCGGCATCTCGATAAATTCAAGCCCGGGTATTTGCTTGATAACATCTCTAGGCTGCTGTTTGATTCTTTGGGCATGACCTATATGACACGCGTCTTGGTAGGTAACTTTAACATTCAAATTCTTAAGCTCGCCCGTTACTCCAATATCATATAGAAATTCCATAACATCTTTTGTTTTTTCACTAAGAGCCTGTGCTCGTTCTGAAAACTTGGGGTCATCTTTTAGAATTTCACCATAATCTTTCATAGTCGAGCCGCAGCCGGCTGAATTTATTACTATTGCGTCAACATCAAGCTCTTCAAAGGTCCTAATTGTATTCTTTGCAAACTCTCGCCCTTCATCAAGCCTACCGGAGTGAACCGATAGAGCGCCGCAGCAGCTTTGCATCTGCGGCACAACTACTTCACAACCGTTCTCAGAAAGCACTCTGACCGTAGCTTCATTTGTTTTAGAGAAAAATACGCTTTGAACACATCCTGTTAAAATAGCTACCCTATAACGTTTTTCACTTTTAGCGGGGATAATCTCAGGAAGTTCCTTAGGGAAAGATGGGGACTTAACTTGTGGAAGCATTGCCTCCATATTCGCGAGCTTAGGGGATATACGATTCATAATCCCAGAGGATTGTACAAGAGATTTTAGACCGGTTTTTTGGTAGATGTAAAACAGCGGCAGCATTAACTTTAGCCTTTGTTTGTAGGGAAACAAAGTGAAAATCATACCTCTATAAAAATTATCGAAAAATGAGCGCTCATAGCGGCGTTCGATTTGAGAGCGCCCGGCTTCAATCAGACTTCCGTAGCGGACTCCTGAAGGACAGGCAGGCTCACATGCCAGACAACCAAGGCACATATCCAGGTGTTTTACCAATGAGCCCTCAAGCGGTATCTCGCCATTTGCGGCGGCGTTCATCAAATGAATCCTTCCCCTAGGAGAATCAAGCTCATTGCCCGTCTCTAAATAAGTAGGACAAGCAGCTAGACAAAAACCGCAATGAACACAGTCACTTATAATATCTGCGCTTGGTTTGTCCATGTTATCAAATGCTTGATATCTAGTTTCGCTCATAGTTACTTTTTAGCTCTTTCTTATTGTAAAATCAAGATTCATTGTTTCTGATGCCTTAATTGCATCTCTAAGCTCTTTGTCGCTGGAGAAGGACTTTTGTTGTATTTGTTTGCCTTTAATTTCAAATCTATGCTCAGGCACATCAAAGGGATAAGGATTCAGTTGGTAGTTAAAACCGTCATCTGATGTCATTTGCAATATCGTTTCAGACCCTTTGTAATCAATCGGCGCCTCTGTTATTTCTATAGATCTCCAGCCATGGCATAGAGTAAGAGAAAGTATATCTCCTATTTGAAGAAGTTTTAGATTTTTAATAACTTCTCTGGGTATATTTTGCAAATTTCCATTTGAAAACGTGAGATTAAGTTCTTTGGCTACAAATTTTTTAAACTCTTTATATAGTGCATGTGATACTTCGTTGCCAGACTCTTTTCTTAAATTGTTACGGGCAAACTTAGAGAAATGAAGGGCGACCAAACAAGAAGCATAGGGCTCAGTTGAAGAATAAGGTTTGTAGCATCTTCTCCAAATATCTCCCTGATCCTCAAAGCTCATCTCTGTGAAATTTGCCGGAAAACCTGTCTCAGGGTTGATCTTAGGCTTTGAGTCCCACTTTTTCCAGCCGGAGTCATGCTCATTTACAGCAAATAAGACCGCGTCATATGGCTCAGGCGCTGCAAATTGCTCATTTCCCCAGTGCGACATTATTCTAGCTGCAAGCTCTGCATGGTCATGCTGAGTTATCAATATCCAGCCGCCGTTATTCTCTCTTCTAATCATTTTATATCAGTTGTATGATCTAAATGTATCTTCCAGGGTTAAGAATATTATCTGGATCAAAATTTGATTTTATTTTCTTCATTATAGATCTCCCAGAACCCAAATCTCCCCATACGTCAATCTCAGATTTAACAGATATTGGCGCTTCTTGGACAACTAGGTGCCCTCCTAAGGCGGCAGCAAAACTTCTTAGACTATTGATGCTAGCAATAGTATTTGAATCCTCTGCACTGAAAGAAATAATGCAAATTCCACTTCCAGCCCTAACAGATACATATGGTGTAATGCCGTTTTTAGACGATAATGCATCAAGACTCATTAGCAGCTTTGGTATATCAGATACTAAAACACTGGCTTTAGACACTGTTCGCTGTGTATTTGATAAAGCCCAGGGGAAGTTTATAACATCATCCCAAAACCCAAGCTCAACTTCGTCTGAGAGTACTGTTCCCGATCCATTGTTGTTACTACAAATTTGCTTTGCTTTTGAAATCTGGTCTTTAACAGCTTGCTCTACATTTCGTATTCTTACTGCTAGCAAATAATTGTCGGCTTTGTACTTAATCGAATTGTTCTCAGATAGAGCTAAGGCCAGTGTAGGATTTATCAATTCTAGCGATGTAATCGCCAGGTCTGAGCTTGTAAGCATCATCAGCGCATTATGACAATCATCAATAGAAGAAAAGTTGGCAAGATATGTCTGCGAATACTCAGGTACAGCATATAGCCTAAACGTTGCTTCAACTATTATTCCGAGCGTGCCGAGCGAACCAACAAATAATTTTGGAAGATCGTAGCCAGCTACATTCTTAACTACTTTAGCTCCCCCTTTAAAAATGCTACCGTCTGCTTGGACAACTTTTAACCCAATTAGTAATTCTCTAAAGGTGCCATACCTAAACCGAAGTGGACCGCTGTCATTTGACGCGATTATGCCACCTAGGCTAGCTCCGTGTTGAATGTGCGGGGGATCAATTGCTAAAAACTGGTTTTCTTTACCAAGCTCGGACTGCAGATCCTCAATCGATATACCAGATTGTGTAGTTGCCACCAGATCTGATGATGCATGTTCAAGAACCTGATTTAAATTTTTTGTGCTTAGAATAATGTCGGCTGAAGGGGGTTTGTTACCTAAAAATGATTTTGTGCCGCCGCCTGTAGGAATAACACTTAAAGAGTGTTTTGTAGCAAGTTTCATAATCTCTGAAACTTCTTCTACGCTACTTGGAAATACAACTGCTTTGGGCATAACGTCATCAAGGCTGTGGGCCTTAAGACTATCAGATTCCAAAATAGTATTGCCCTCGCCCACAATATTTCGCAAATTATTAATAACAGATTTTTTCAGCATTAGTTTTAAATTCTATACAAATTTAGATTAATACATCTCGCCCATACCCTTTTTCTGAACCGGATGCACATGGTAGGTCTTCATACCCGGCTCAACGCATGTTCTGGGCGTGGGAAATAATTTCCCAGGATTACACAAGCCTTTACTATCGAAAGCACATCTAATCAGATTCATAGCGTTTAGATCATTTTCATCAAACATAAGTGATAGATGGCTCTTTTTATCATAACCCACGCCATGCTCGCCGGTTATACTGCCGCCTTTATCAACGCATACTCTTAATATTTCTCCGGCAAGCTCAAGTGTTTTCTCCAAATCTCCCTCTTTAGTGGAATCATAAAGAACAAGCGGGTGCAGATTACCATCGCCGGCATGAAACACATTTGCAACCCTAAGACCATATTTCTCGCTTAGCTCTGCTATTTCAGATAGCACCTCTGCTAGCTTGCTCCTCGGTATAACACCGTCTTGCACGTAGTAGTCTGAGCTGATTCTCCCCATAGCAGGAAATGCGCTCTTTCTGCCTTTCCAAAATAGTTCCCTTTCTTCCGCATCTTTGGCCACTTTTATTTCAATTGCTTTGTTATGCTTTAAAACCTCTTCAACAATAGGCATCTGAGCCTCTACCTCTGCTTCTGGACCGTCTAATTCAACAAGTAATATAGCGCCCGCGTCTACCGGATATCCTGCATGTACGGCTGCTTCGACTGATTGTATGCAGAAGCTATCCATTATCTCCATTCCTGCCGGTATCACTCCCCTTGCTGTTATACCAGACACGGAAGCTCCTGCATCCTCAACATGATCAAAAGAAGCAAAGAGCGTTTTAACTGTTTGTGGCTTTTTTATTATCTTAAGAGTGACTTGTGTGACTATTCCCAAAAGGCCTTCTGAACCAACGACTAGTCCAGTAAGATCATATCCAGGGTGATCCAAAGTCTTGCCCCCAACCTCTATTATCTCACCATCGGGCATAACCATTTCAACACCCAGCACATGATTAGTTGTAGCGCCGTACTTAAGACAATGTACACCTCCAGAGTTTTCTGCCACATTACCCCCAATAGTACACACGAGTTGGCTCGATGGATCGGGAGCGTAGTAGTATCCATGTGGACTTACTGCGTTTGTAACCCAGAGGTTTACTACCCCAGGCTGTACTACTACTCTTTGGTTTGGAATATCGACATCTAAGATTTTATTCATCTTAGATAGGGAAATCACTATTCCTTCCTCAGTGGGAAGCGCACCTCCGGAGAGTCCTGTGCCAGCTCCCCTAGGAACAAATGGAACTTCTTCCTTGTGGCATTCTTTGATTACTTGCGATACTTGTCCTGCAGTACTGGGTAGTACAACAAATATAGGTTTTATCCTATGGCCTGCTAGCGCATCACTATCATATGCAATTAGCTCATCCTCTGTATAGATGACCCCTTCATTGCCTATAATTTCTATAAGCTTTTCTCTAAATTTGTTCTTCCAAGATGAAGATTTTGTTTTATGTTCAGTAGTCATAGTATATAGTATTTGTGTTTACGGGCATCATTATATCATTATTAGATGAGTAGACCAATTTTAGCACGCATTGTTATTTCGGAATTTAAGAAGAGACAAGCTCTTGACAATCAGCTGTGAATTGGTACATTCAATGGTTTATTTCTATTATTAGAGGCTAAAAAAATGAAGAGCTACATGGCTAAAACAGAAGATTTCGATAAAAAATGGTACCTGATAGATGGTGACGGGAAAACTGTTGGAAGGCTTGCTACAAGAATTGCAAACATTTTGAGAGGTAAAGACAAGCCCCAGTACACACCGCATGCTGACATAGGAGACTTTGTTATAGTTGTTAATGCGGAAAAACTACATTTCTCAGGTGATAAGTGGAACCAAAAAACATATTACAGACATACAAACCATCCGGGCGGTATTAAAGAGACTTCCGCACAAGATTTGCGTGAAGAGAACCCGGAGCAGATAATAGAGAAAGCTGTTTGGGGAATGTTGCCGAAGAACAAATGGCAGAAAAAATTAATAAGCAGGTTAAAGGTTTACGCGGGGAACGAACACCCACATGCTCCTCAGCAGCCTGAAACATTGGAGGTATAGTCAGAGACATGGCTGAAGTTAATTACTACGGAACAGGAAGAAGAAAAACCTCTATTGCCCGTGTTTGGCTAAAACCGGGTGATGGTAAAGTCACAATAAATAAAAGAGAAGCATCAGAATATTTCCCAAGAGATTCATGGGTTGTGCATGCGCTAGAGCCTTTGGATACAACAAACACTAAAGGCAAATATGATGTTTTAATAAAAGTAAAGGGAGGGGGTC
The DNA here is from genome assembly GCA_039028315.1 of Thermodesulfobacteriota bacterium. NCBI lineage: Bacteria > Pseudomonadati > Thermodesulfobacteriota > Thermodesulfobacteriota bacterium. The sequence goes on from JBCCIH010000078.1 coordinate 9,704, forward strand.
TAACTGGGCAGTCTGGTGCCGTAAGACACGGTCTAGCCAGAGCACTGCTTCAGGTAGACGACTCTCACAGACAACCTCTTAAGGCAGCAGGTCAGCTTAGAAGAGACTCCAGAATGGTTGAGAGAAAGAAATATGGACTCAAAAAAGCGAGAAAAGGACCACAGTTCTCAAAGAGGTAATTTACACATTGGCTACCAATAAGAAAAAAAAGAAATCTAACAAAAAATTAAACAAAATCTCTGCGCCAAAAGGAAAACTAGGAGTACTTTTGCCCGGAATGAGCGGAGCTGTTAGCACCACTTTTGTTGCTGGCGTTGAGGCAATCAAAGCAGGTTTAGGTAAGCCAATTGGCTCCCTTACTCAAATGGGGACAATCAGAATTGGCAAAAGGACCGATAAAAACTCACCCTTAATAAAAGATTTTATTCCTTTGCGTGATTTAGATGATCTGGTTTTTGCAGGTTGGGATATTTTTCCAGACGACTGCTATGAAGCATCCCTTAAGGCAGGA